>DATCTV010000035.1 GCA_036567785.1 Desulfomonilia bacterium
ATATGCTACATATTCGGCCATCCCCTTCTTCGCCAAATGCTTCGTTATCGCCGCCGTCAACGTCGTCTTACCATGATCTATGTGCCCTATCGTACCTATATTAACATGCGGCTTCGTCCTCTTAAATACTTCCTTGGCCATGTCAGAACCCCCTTTCTCTTATTTCTATTTTTCTTTTATATACGTTATTAATGGAGCCCACATCCAGGATTGAACTGGAGACCTCGTCCTTACCAAGGACGTGCTCTACCAACTGAGCTATGTGGGCATCTCTGCCAGTTCTTTGAGGGAAAGTGGAGCGGGAAACGGGATTCGAACCCGCGACCCTCAGCTTGGAAGGCTGACGCTCTAGCCACTGAGCTATTCCCGCATATCCGTCAAGATGAACGCAGTCAATATCGACTATAGTCTCCTGCGATCCCTCTTTTTAAAGCCTATTCCTGGTGGAGGGGGGTGGATTCGAACCACCGAAGGCGCCGCCGGCAGATTTACAGTCTGCTCCCTTTAGCCACTCGGGAACCCCTCCGTATTTTTCTGGAGCTGGAGATGGGACTTGAACCCGCAACCTGCTGATTACAAATCAGCTGCTCTGCCGATTGAGCTACTCCAGCCCTGTGTGCGCACACCTATTCTATGCGCAGATTCCGTCTCTAAACAATGCATTATTAAAAGTCAAGCTTTAATCTTGTATTTATTATAAATTCTTTGAAAAATGATTCTATTATATTTCCTTATCATCATGACTGGGAATATTCATAGAAACCCTTGCCCGTTTTCTTGCCCAGCCATCCTGCTTCGACATATTTCCTAAGCAATGGGCACGGACGATATTTAGAATCGCAGAAACCATCATAAAGAGTCTGCATAATGGCAAGGCAGGTATCCAGTCCTATCAGGTCTGCAAGAGCTAAAGGACCCATCGGATGATTCATCCCGAGTTTCATTACCGTATCGATCGCATCTGCCGTGCCGACTCCGTGATAAAGACAGTAGACCGCCTCGTTTATCATGGGCATAAGTATCCTGTTGGCTATGAATCCCGGATAGTCGTTCGCCTCGGCCGGAATCTTTCCGAATTTAACAGACAGATCCCATGTTAGCTTGAAGGTCTCATCGGATGTAGCTATTCCTCGAATGATTTCGACCAGCTTCATTACCGGAACCGGGTTCATGAAGTGCATCCCTATTACTTTGTCAGGTCTCTTCGTTTTTGCGGCTATACGGCCAATCGGAATGGATGACGTATTTGTTGAAAGTATTGAGTCTGCAGGACAGACCTCGTCCAGCGTTTTGAATATTCCAAACTTTATGTCTTCCCTCTCGCTGGCAGCTTCCACTATGAAATCCGCTGATTCCATATCCTTAAGGTTTGTACTGAGCTTAATCCTGTCGAGAACCGCATTCTTTTCGTCCTCGCTCATCTTTCCTTTCTCGACGTTTTTGGAAAGAAGCTTCGCAATATTCTTGAGTCCTTTGTCGACGAACTCCTGTGCTATATCGTTCATGATCACATTGATACCGCTCATTGCTGCAACCTGTGCAATACCATTGCCCATCTGTCCCGCGCCGATCACTCCGAAAGTCTTAATTTCCATTGTTTTTCTCCCTTCTATCTCTTCACTACCAGTGCGACGGCCTCTCCTCCGCCAAGACACAGTGAGGCGAGCCCTGTCTTCAGATCTCTTTTTTCCATTTCATATAAAAGCGTCGTCAGAATCCGAGCGCCGCTTGCACCGATTGGATGGCCTAAAGCAACGCTTCCGCCGTTCACATTTACCCTGGCCCTATCTAGCTTGAGTTCTTTCTCGATGGCACATGAAGAACCTGAAAACGCCTCGTTTACCTCGAACAAATCAACCTCATTCAGGCTGATACCCTGTTTTTTTAGCACCTTCGGAATAGCCAGTATAGGTGCGACGAGAACGTATTTCATATCCAGACCTGCCGAAGCCTGAGCACCTATGGTGGCCATGATTCTGCACTCCAGTTCCACTGCCTTTTCCCTTGCCATAACGACAACCGCAGCAGCTCCATCGGAAATGACGGATGCATTTCCTGCGGTGCCTACGCCCCCGTTCTTCTTGAACGCGGGAGGCATTTTGGCCAGTACCTCGTAAGGAGTCGGTTTCGGACATTCATCGGTATCGAACATCGATATATTTCCCTTTCTGTCTTTTATAGGTACGGGCACTATTTCATCCTTGAATCTTCCCGATTCTATGGCCGTAATGGCTCTTTTGTAGGATTCCTCGGCAAACCTGTCCTGATCTTCACGGGTGATTCCGTATTTTTCCGAGCAGAGTTCGTTTGACATCCCCATGTGGAAATCATTTACGACATCCCACAGACCATCGTGGACCATATGGTCCCGGATTGCCCCGTCGCCCATGCGGTAGCCGAATCTGCCTTTTTCCAGATAATAGGGGGCCATACTCATACATTCCATACCGCCCGCCACTACAACATCCGCATCACCGCATTGAACCGCCTGTGCTGCAAGCATCACGGCCTTGAGACTGGAGCCGCATACCTTATTTACCGAAATTGCCTCTACCTCCCATGGCATGCCTGCTTCTATCACTGCGAGTTTTCCAGGATTCTGGCCGTAACCGCACGGAAGCACTATTCCCATTATGGCTTCGTCAACATCTGATTTCTTTATGCCGGCCCTTTTCACTGCTTCATCGATAACCAGGGCTCCCAGTTTTACTGCCCCCAAATTTGCCAGCGATCCGCCGAAAGATCCCAATGGAGTCCTTACAGCACTGACTATGACAGCTTCTCTCATGAACATTTCCTCCAATCTTAAGAAAAGTGTCCCATGGATAAACGAGCGTGCAGATAATATCAAGCAAAAAGGATGTATATTTGACAATACAGGAAATGAAGGCAAGTGCCACTTCAGTTTATATGCATTAAAATTTTTTAGTCTTTGTAAAAAAATGTAAACCCGTCTTGAAAAGAAAAAACAATGTTATTAATAACTCAAGCATTCTTTCAGGGAGGGTTGAACAGTTATGGATATTCAGGAAGTCACCAGAAAGATCGAACAGGAAAGCCTCATTTTCAGACAGGTCTCCAGCGAAATAGGAAAAGTCATCGTTGGCCAGCGAAATCTCGTCGAACGAATGCTTATAGGGCTCTTATGTAACGGACATCTTCTGCTGGAAGGCCTGCCCGGGCTCGCAAAGACCACAGCCGTAAAAACCCTGGCGCAAGTAATCAACACCTCCTTCCAACGCATACAGTTTACGCCTGACCTTCTGCCGGCTGACATCATCGGAACGCAGATATACCGAATGGAAAGTGGTTCTTTCGAGGTCAAGAAAGGTCCAATATTCCATAACATAATCCTTGCCGATGAGATCAACCGCGCTCCGGCCAAGGTCCAGAGCGCTCTGCTCGAAGCAATGCAGGAGCGCCAGGTAACCATCGGAGAGACAACCTTCAAGCTAGGAAACCCGTTCCTTGTCCTTGCAACACAGAACCCGATCGAGCAGGAGGGCACCTATCCCCTACCCGAAGCCCAGATCGACCGCTTCATGCTGAAGATAAAAGTGGGCTACCCCTCCGAGGCCGAGGAAAAGGAGATCATGCAGCGCTCATATATGCAAAGCGGTGAAGAGGTTAAGACAGTCATAGAACCCGAGAAGCTCATCCAGGCAAGCCGGACAATGAATAGCATCCACATGGAAGACAAGCTCATGGACTACATAGTCAGGATAACTAATGCCACAAGGCGGCCAAAAGATTTCGGCCTCAAGGTCGGCCCCCTCGTAAGCTATGGCGCATCTCCTAGGGCTTCAATCTGGCTGGGGTTGGCATCAAAGGCATATGCCTTCCTGATGGGACGCGGCTATGTCATACCGCAGGATATAAAGACCATGGCGCCGGACGTATTGAGGCACCGCATCATATTGAGCTATGAAGCGGAAGCCGAGGGAAAAAGCGCCGATGAAATAATAGAGGCCGTCCTAGAACGTATAGAGGTCCCCTGATGCTCTCGGAAGAGATCCTTTCGAAGATACAGAAGTTCCACTTCCACACCCGCCACATGGCCAACGAAATGTTCGCGGGACAGTACGTAAGCGCCTTCAAGGGTCACGGCATGGAATTTTCCGAAGTGCGTGAATATCAGTCTGGCGACGATATACGATCAATCGACTGGAATGTCTCGGCCAGAAACGGCCGTCCCTTTGTAAAGGTATTCCACGAGGAACGAGAGCTTACCCTTATCCTGCTAATAGACATGTCCGGTTCGCAGCAGTTCGGGACAAAAGGCCGCTTCAAGAGGGATGTCATGGCTGAAATAGCCGGCATGCTGGCATTCCTCGCCATACGCACGAACGACAAGGTCGGTGCGATACTTTTCACCTCTCAGGTCGAGAGATTCCTCCCCCCGAAAAAAGGGGCGAATCACGTATGGAGGCTCATCAAGGAGATATTTACATTCGAGGCCGTAAGGCCGCGAACCAGCATCGACTCCGCGCTGACATATCTCAACCGTGCCGTTAAACGACATGCGATCGTCTTCCTGCTTTCCGACTGCATGGACGAGGGGTTTGAAAAAAGCCTCAGACTTACAGCCAGAAAGCATGACCTAACCATACTGCGTATTACCGATCCCGCCGAATCCGAACTTCCGGATGCAGGACTCATACGCATGAGAGATCCCGAGACAGGCGAAAGTTCAGTGATAAACACTTCGAGCACTCAGGTAAGACAGAGGTGGAGAATGGAAAAGGCCCAACAGGATGCCTATCTGAAGACAATAACATCCGCATGTGGCGTGGATGTAGTTGATATAAGCACCAACGGTGATGTCATGGAGCCTCTTTCCAGACTTTTCCTAAGCAGGAGAAACCGGATAAATGTCTGAAAAATCCTTCATTCGCTGCATCATTTTGATTACCGTACTTATGATATGCGCTTCAGTGCTGATGGCCGCAACGCCTCAACAGAAGGCAGCGAATCCTGCAAATGCGCCTGTATCCAACGGGACAATGAAAATCGCAGCACGCCTAGATCCCGTTTCGGCAAAGGTCGGTGACACCGTAACGCTCAACCTTGGATTTACCCTCCCTAAAGATTGCCGGCTTCCTGAAAAGCCTCAGATCGAAGGTATTGACAATCTTAGCATCACAGGAATAAAGGCCGATCCCAGCGGTCTCAAAGTGACTTTCATAGCAGATTCCCTCGAGAGCATACCTATAGGCCCGGTTAAGCTCACCTATCTGAACGGCAAGGGAGAAAGGCTTACCGCCTCGTCGGATGCCCTCATATTAAAGGTTGGCAGTAACATGGGATCGAGTCCGGATAAACAGCATCTCAAGCCTATACAGGACATCATACCTGCCTATCCGCTCTGGCTGCCATGGGTTCTCTGGACGGCACTAGCTGTACTAATTGTTGCATGTGCTGCAGGCATCATCCTGTGGCTCAAGAAACGATCAGCAAGAAGGCAAGGAATTTTAGCAGCCCCGCCATATATACGTGCAAGGAATGGTCTCGAACAACTGGAGGCATCGGCGCTTTTTGAATCAGGCAGGATAAAGGAATACTATTTTCGCTTCTCCGAGATCATGAAGCGGTATCTTGAGGAGATAAGAGGCTTTCCTGCGGCAGAATCCACGACGGAAGAGATATCCCAGTTCATTGCCCTGGATATCGACCGGGAACTTCTGGCCATCCTGAAAAGGGCGGATATGGTTAAATTCGCGGACAGCGTTCCATCACCATCACAAAAGTCTCAGGACATTGAATCTGCACTTGAATACATCTCGTGCACTTCACCGGAATCGAAACCCGCACATGAAGGGGAGAATCTGCAATGAGTTTCCGTTTCGCTTACCCGATTCTTATGTGCGTGCTACTTGCTCTGGTCTTTATATGGTTGTTCCTTGAGACAAGGCACTCGAATTCATCGGCTGTCTTTTCGACCGCATCGTCCCTCAAAAAGCTCATGAATGGAGGAGAAAGGCTGAAGGCACGCCTTCCCCTCATACTGGCCGCCTCGGCCCTTATACTATTGTGCGTTGCCGCAGGCCGGCCTCAGCTCTACAATGTTGAACATGAAACCATCTCGCCGGGTGTGGATATAATACTATGCCTTGATACATCACGCTCTATGGAAGCCATGGATTTCACTCTAGACGGTCAACCCGCAACACGCCTTACTGCAGTCAAGAAGGTCGTGAGCGAATTCATAAAGGAGCGCGAGCACGACAGGATGGGCATAGTCGTCTTCGGAGCCGAGGCATATACACAAGCACCTCTCACCATGGACAAAGGTCTGCTCCTTAAGCTTGTAGAAAACATGCAGACAGGGATGGCGGGCGACAGCACTTCCATGGGCGACGCCATCGCCATCAGCGCAAAACGGCTCAAGGATATCAATGCGCCATCGAAGATAATCATCCTGGTTACCGATGGACGAAGCAACACGGGAAAAATTTCTCCGCAGCAGGCCGCAGAGGCCGCAAGGGCGCTGGGGATAAAGATCTACACGATAGGCGTGGGAGGGCACGGAAGGGCGCCGATTGTAGTAAATACTCCATTCGGACAGCAGGTGGGTTATATCGATGACGACCTCGACGAAAACACGCTGACTGACATAGCCAGGACAACGGACGCCCGATTCTTCCTGGCATCCGACACCAAAGGGCTTGAAGATATCTACGGCATCATAAACAAGGCCGAGAAGCGCGATGTCAAGATAAAGGAATTTTTCAGTTTCAAGGAGCTTTACCGCTGGCTGCTCATTCCAGCGCTTGTTCTTCTTTTCGCCGCCCTCGGGCTGGAAATAAGCATATTCGGAGTTGTACCATGAGCTTCAGCAATACATGGATACTTCATTTTCTGTGGTTGTTGCCGTTCGTTGCTGCCGGCCTCATTATCTCCGGACGGCTGAGAACCGCAAGGCTCAAAAGGATGGCCGATCCGGACCTTCTCGTCCGTCTCGCAGGAAAGCCGAGACCCGGTGTACGCTTTTTCAAGGGCGTGCTCATCACAGCCGCGCTGGCTCTACTGATTACAGCACTTGCGGGCCCGCGCTGGGGGTCTCATTATCAGGAGGTGACCCAGAAGGGAGTGGATATCATAGTCTGTGTGGATGCAAGCCCTAGCATGCTGGCTTCTGATGTTAAACCGAACAGGCTCGAGCAGGCGAAACGCGAGGTATCTGATTTCATAAAGGTGGTGCAGGGAGACCGTGTAGGACTGGTGGCGTTTTCAGGAGAGGCGTTTCTCGAATGCCCGCTCACCCTGGACTATTCCGCACTACAGATGTTTCTCGGTCAGATCGAGCCGGGGATGATACCTGTTCCCGGCACCGACCTCGGAAAGGCCATTGACAAGTCGCTGGACGCCTTTGACTATAAATCCGCCACGGACAAGGTAATACTTCTGATCACTGACGGTGAGGACAATGAAGGCAGGGGAAAGGCGGCGGCAGAAAAGGCAAAGGCAAAAGGCGTGAAGATTTATGTCTTCGGCATAGGAGCACCGGAAGGCGCGCCTGTTCCGGACACAGAAGGGGGCGGATTTGCAAAGGACAGCGAGGGAAACATGGTGCTTTCGAAGCTTGACGAAAACGGCCTCAGGGAAATCGCCCGGCTTACAGGAGGCGGCTATGTCCGCGCCGCAACTGGCGACCTCGACCTGGACATGCTCTACTTCGCCGGCATCAAATTCCACACGAAGGCAAGCGAACTCAAGAGCGGCAAAATCAAGGTCTATGAGGACAGATTCGCCTGGTTCATTGCTGCCGCAATACTTCTCTTATTGTGCGAAAGACTTTTGAAAGAGCGGGGCAAACCTCAGGATTTGGTAAAGGGTGCATAAGATGAAAAACTTAACCTTCATTTTTGTCATTCTTCTCACCATCAGCCTTTCATTTGAATTCGCTCATGCAGCATCCAATCCCGACAGGCTTTACAGAAAAGGTGAATACAAGCAGGCCGAATCCTCATATGAAAAACTCGACCTGGAGAATCCCAAGGACATATCATACCGCTACAACAAAGGCTGTGCCCTTTATCAGCTCAAAGACTACAAAAAGGCACAAGAAGCATTTACAAGCGTCTATCAGAGGGCCGTGGATAATGACATGCGCTTCAGGGCGGCATACAACCTCGGGAATACCGCCTTTATGGCAGGTGATATGCAGTCTGCAGTATCATTTTTCAAGGAAGCCCTTCGCATGAAACCTGGAAGCGGCGATGCCCGCAACAATCTCGAACTGGCACTTAAAAAAATAAAAGAGGAAGAGGAGAAAAAGAAACAGCAGCAGCAACAACAACAGAATCAGCAGAACAAAAAGGAGCAGGAAAACAAGCAGCAGAATGACCAGTCCGGAAACAACCAGCAGAATGACCAGCAGAAAAATGACAAGCAGCAGAAAGGCAAAAACGACACCCTGAAAGATCAATCCGGACAAAAACAGCAAAAGGATGGAAACCAGCAACAGCAACAACAACAGCAGCAGCCGCAGAATCTTGAAGGAGAACTGAAGGCCGTTAATCCTGCTCAAGTTGACAAACAGGATAAAACGGGTCAGAAACAGCAGCAGGCCAACTCGCCTGCCAGGGCACAGGCCGAGGCACTGCTGGGAAACATCCAGGAGGACCGGTCCCGCTTCCACAAGAACCAGCCCCAGCAGGAGGACGGGTCACCTAAATCGGGTAAATACTGGTAATGAAAAAGATTACGATCATATCTATATTAATATTATGCCTTCTGGCGCCGGGAATTGTCTCGGCCAAGACCGGTATAAGCATCTCACTCGACCGCAATGAAGCAACCGTGGGCGATACGGTGCAGCTGAACGTCAGCATCGAAGGAGGCTCAGGAGGCGACCCTTCCATACAGGGACTTCAGGATTTTACAGTAAGCCGTGGCGGGACATCTTCACAGATACAGATCATCAACGGCAGCATGACAAGGTCGAACCAGACCACATACATCCTGCAGCCCATAAAGACCGGAACCTTCACCATAGGACCGGCAAGCATAACTGTCTCGGGAAGAACATACTCGAGCAACACAGTACGTTTGAGCGTTTCAAGAGAGCCAAATGTTAACGCCGGTGCGGCAGGTCCTCTTTCTCTCTCTGCAAGCATGTCCTCGACAACTGCCTATCCCGGTCAGCAGATCGTCTACACGCTAAAGCTGTTTCGTTCGGTCAGGGTAAGCGACGTCTCGGTTCAGCTTCCTGAGGTAAAAGGCATATCGTTCAAACAGCTGGGCGAGCCTTCCGAATACCAGACAACTGCAGGCGGGAATGTTGTGCAGGTCCTGGAAGTCCGATATCTGCTCAGCGTAAGCAAACCCGGGGAATACAGGATAGCCCCTTCATCGATGCGGATGAGCGTCTATGACCAGTCGCGACGCAGCAGACAGGATTTTTTCAATGACCCTTTCTTCGAGACACGCGGCAAACCGGCAGTGGTTTCATCCGGAGCGCTCAGCCTCAGCGTAAGGCCTTTTCCCCAGGAGGGAAGACCTGCCGATTTCAGCGGCCTCGTAGGGAAATTCGATATGAAGACACAACTCGATCCTGCTCAGGTCAAGACCGGCGACTCCGCCAACCTGACAATAACGGTAAGCGGCGAAGGCACTGTGAACATGATACCGGACCTTACATTTGCCGATATCGATGGACTCAAGGTATATCCGGACCAGCCGAAGATCGAATCGGATACGACTTCAGGAGGGGAAACCGGATCGAAGACTATGAAATGGGCCATCGTGCCGAAGAAACCGGGTATCTATGAATTGCCGCAGCTCAGTCTTACATATTTCGATACGGCCTCCGGCAGCTACAGGACCCTCAAGTCTCCTGCGCTCAGGCTTAACGTCTCCCAGGGTGATGTACAGTCCGGGCAGGCCCCTGCCGCCGGCAGCCAGTTACAGACATCCGACGCAACCCAAAAATCAGAGGTCAGGGAACTCGGCAGGGATATCCTTCCCATACACACCGATGCAGGGGACATGAGACAGGGCTTTAACGTCATGAAAAACACCCTTTACGCATCAATAATCCTTCTCATTCCACCAATTGCCTGGCTGGCCGTTGCAGCTTTTGTCAGACGAAGGAATTGGGGCATGAAGCATGAAGGCGTGATAAAAGCGAAAAAGGCGGCAGATGTTTTCTGTTCATCGCTCACAGGACATAATCTCAGCGCAAACCTGACAATAGAAGCCATACGCATCTTTATCAACAACAGATTCGGGCTTTCCTACGGCATCATAACACCTGAAGAAGCATATGACATCCTTACGGACCGGGGAGTCGGCCAGACAGATGCAGGTGACCTCAGGAAGGCGCTTTCAGAACTCCAGCAGTCAGTCTATACAGGAAAAGGGGATATGCCCGCAAAAACAGAGATCGACCTTTGCAGATTGATAAGGCGCATAGACAGGGAGGCGAAATGAAACGTTTCTTCATGAGCGCATTAACGCTAACTTCAATGCTCTTTATCATCGGTATTTCAAACGCATACGCAACGAACGCCGAAGAAGACTTTTTCAAGGGCAATCAGGCATACAGGAACGGGGACTATGCAGATGCCGTTCGTCTTTATTCCAAGCTTGCAGGCAAAAGATATCCGTCGCCTCATCTGTTATACAATCTCGGGAACGCCTATTTCCGGCTCGGAGACAAAGGAAACACAATATTGAATTATGAACGGGCCAGAATGTTCCTGCCAAGGGATGCAGACCTTATATTCAACCTGGGTTATGTCAGGGACAGATTGCAGGATGCGACGGAACCTCCCGGCCCCCCTCTTCAGTCAGTATTCTTCTGGCTTGATTCCGTGAATCCTAATGAGCTGTTCGTCATGTTCGCAGTTGTGAACCTGCTTTTCTTTGCCGTTCTGATCCTCAGAATTTTCGTAAAAGAGGAATGGGCTTTTGTAATGCTCATAGTTCTTCTCGTGGCCTGGCTGGGCACAGGTGTTTCATTCGGCGTCAAATGCTATCAGGCGGCATATGATAACCGCGCCGTGGTCACCGGCAAAGAGGTATCGGTGCTGGCAGGGCCTGATCCGAAAGACACTGAACTCTTCAGGCTTCATGCCGGAACAGTCGTCAGGACTGACAAGAGAGAAGGCGGCTGGACATTGATCAGGTTAGCGTCAGATAAACGCGGATGGGTTAATGATTCGTCTATTGGCATGATCAAAGGCTGATATCTTAGTTGAGTTATTTATTCTAAAGCCTTCCGTCTAGCTTCTCCGCTACATCCGCCTTACAGTTGCGGCAGGTTTTGGCTCCACGGAACAAGGGTTTGCCGCATTCGGGACAATGATATCGCTTGCAGACCGACCGGGCCCATTCAACGCTGCCCTCTTCGTCACCTAGTTCCCTGACCTTTTTACGCCATACAGGGATAGTATCTTTCATAACGCGCCTGCCTGTGGCGAATCCGAAATTCTCGATCATTTCACATGGCCAATCCGTACATTGGTGGCATGAATAGAACCCCTTGGCTCTTATACAGTCTCTGATTGAGCACATTTTACAGTAGCCATAAAGCTTCTCGGGAGGCTCAGGCTGCATGCAACCCATGCATTCGGTATCTTCAGGTTTAGTTCCGTAGAGATTACCCATGACTGTCTTGAATTTTTCATTTTTGTCCCTGGTTGCGATATAAACCCCGCAGGCCCCGCAATAAAGCCCGCACGGCGCCATAAGACTCTTGTTTCTTATCTCTTCCTCGCTCCACCCTTCCATTTTCTTCTCCTTTTTTTGTTCACATCACCTTATCACATGGCCTATCCTGCCGAGCCGCTGCAGAATATGATCCTTATCCCATGAGAAGTAGAGTATAAGGGCCTTGCCCTTGATGTTCTGTATGGAAAGCGGCCCCCAGAACCGGCTGTCGAAACTGTTGTCCCTGTTATCACCCATCACGAAAACAGTACCCTGCGGAATCGTCATCTCAGGCATGTTGTCCCTGATAGCTGCCTCGCCGCTGTTAATAAGCGGTTCGGTATATTTTTCATGTCCCAGAACAAGTTCTCTGCCGTTTATAAAAACTTTCTTGTCCTTTATCGCAATTCTCTCACCGGGCAGACCTACGACGCGCTTTACAAAATCGACCGACTTGTCCAGCGGAAAGGAAAATATTATGACATCGCCTCTCCCGGGTACTATATCCTTTCCCCATAATTTGTCAGTTGTGAACGGTATGGTGGAGCCGTAATTGAATTTAGTAGCCAGGAGCCAGTCGTTTTTGAATACGGTATCTTCCATTGAAGAACTGGGTACCCAGTAGGATCCCAGAATAAAAGCCTTTATTATCATGGCAAGAATGAAAGCCACGACCAATGCCTCGGCCCATTCCCGCAATGCACCTTTCTTCTTTATTACCACCGGTTCGTTTGCAGTTTTATCCATCACTTATATCTCTCCTGCACTGATACTTTGATACATTAGTTTCCTGACCGCCTCAACAAACGACTTTTCGGGAAATTCCGGCAGCATTTCATAAATGCCCGCCGGCGGTCTTGCCTCCGGACCGAAAACCCTTTTATAGAGATCACGGTCAACATTCAGCGGGATCACCCCTTGCAGAAGAAAGAACTCTTTTTTTCTCATCTGTGCCGCACCCATTATTTTCCTTCCCATGTATTGAAGCTCAAGCTGTGCACCCCTCTCAAAACAGATGCTTGAGAAACCGCTTTTGTGAGTAAGCAACCCGGCTTCAAGTCCGCAGACCTTGAATGCCTTGAGAAAAATATGGGATATCATGCCATATGCTGCCATTATATCGCCCTTGAACTGTCCTTCCAAAGGGGCGCTGACGCTGAAGGTTATATCATCTGAATGCAGCACGGCTCCTCCTCCTGTTGGACGCATAAGCACAGGTATGTCAAGGTCCTTATCATAAAGCCTGAAACCCTTCTGGTGATAGCCTGCCGTCACCGCAACCCTGTCCCAGTTGTAGAATCTTAGCGCTCCTGGTATTTCTCTACTGATGACTTTTTCGAAAAGGGCCTCGTCCCTGCCCATGTTCATCTCAGAGGGATATCTGCCGTCAGAAATAAAAAGCCAGGGGCTCATCGTTCCCCCCCGGCATTTTTAATCGGGATCATTTTCTGGTTTATAATCCTTCAATTATAAAAAGAGGGTCTCCATATCCGACCCTTTCGCCATCCTGTTTCAAAATAGCCGATACTGTGCCGTTCACATGAGACTCTATCTCGTTCATCAGCTTCATAGCCTCAATTACGCAGAGGCATTGCCCTTTTGCCACCCTGTCACCCACCTGCACAAACGGTTGGGCTTCAGGAACGGAAGCCCTGTAAAAAGTGCCTACAAGTGGTGAGGTCACTGTAATAGTCGGCTTTTCTTCTACCTTGGTCATTGCCCTCGGCTCTGAAGATGCTTTTTCTGGCTGCGGTTTGATTCCTCTTACGACATGGATCCTTTCGGGTGTCCATTCAAGCTCGACGATATCCGTCCCTTTGATAATATCAATAACATCTTTGAGTGTTTTCAGATTCATTCAGCTCACTCTCTCGATATAGGTCCCGTTTCTTGTATCAACCTTTAAAAGATCACCCTCGTTTATAAAGAGAGGAACCTGTATGGTCGCGCCTGTCTCAAGCTTGGCGGGTTTTGTCCCCCCGCTTACCGTATTGCCTCTGACTCCGGGAACGGTTTCGACAACTTTAAGCTCAAGAAAATTTGGGAGTTCGACTCCGATGGGTTTCTTATTATGGAACAGGATATCGACAATGCAGTTTTCTTTCAGATAACCCAGGGTATCACCCATATGGTCTTCGGTGAGCGCCATCTGCTCATACGTCTCGTTGTCCATGAAATGATAGCCCGAATCATCATTATAAAGGTAAACCATGTTTTTATCTTCGAGATCTGGCACATCAACCTTTTCTCCGGATCGAAATGTCTTTTCGAGAACACGGCCCGAAACAAGGCTTTTCATTTTTGTCCTTACGAAAGCCCCGCCCTTTCCGGGTTTGACATGCTGAAAATCAACAATGATGAACGGCTCCTTATCAAGCTCTATCCTCAGTCCCTTTCTGAAATCCGCTGTCGAATATTGCATTGCTACCTCTTAATAATTTTTTCACCTCAGTCGGCTATTATTATAGCACCCTTAGCAATATTTGTAAGGTGCTTGCAAGAGCTATCTGTTACAAAAAGGCAATCCTCAATGCGTATGCCGTACCTTCCTTCAAAATATGCGGCAGGCTCAATTGTTATAACCATACCCTGTCTGATTGAATCGCCCGATCTTGGAGAAATTGCGGGCGGTTCGTGAACCTCCATGCCTACGCCATGACCCGTACCGTGTCCATAGCAGTGTTCCAGCCCGTTTTCATCAAGATAGCCCCTTGCAAGCGCATCTATATCCGAGGCCTTTTTCCCAGGCGCGATTCCTTCGATGGCCCTCTGCTGGGCTTTCCAAACCTTTGCATAGACATCCTTGAACTCAGCATCCGGTTCTCCCGTGAATACGGTAACTGTCTGGTCGGAACAGTATCCTTCATATATGCATCCGAAATCGAAGACGACAGCCTCCTTTCTGCCGATTATCTTATCCGTCGGGGAAGCATGCGGCATTGCGCTTCTCGGACCCGATGCCACAATTGTCTCGAATGACGGGCCATCCGCCCCTGACCTTCTCATCTCATATTCAATCTCGATTGCAACATCCCTTTCGGTCCTTCCAATGATGCCCTTCTCAAGGATGCTTTTCATTACCTTTTCTGATATCTCTGCCGCCTGAACTATTTTCCTGACCTCTACGCCGTCCTTGATTATTCTAAGGTCCCTGAGCATACTCCCTGCAGGCACAAGCTCCACACCTGAAAATATCTCCTTGAGCTTCGTGGCCATATCGTAATCAAGGATATTCGATTCAAAACCGATTCTTGATATCTTCCTTTCCGTCAGAAAGAGGCCGATTTCTTCCCACTTCTGAGAAATTTCCTGAACATCATAAGAAGTTTCAAGTTCAGCCTGGACCGTGTATCGCGAATCGACAAAGAGCCTTACCTGATCACTCGTAATTATGAGCGCAGCATCCGTGCCAGTGAAACCGGTGACCCATAAAATATTGGGCCTGGATACCAAAAGAAGCGCATCAAGGCCGTCGGAGAGATACGCCCTGGCCCTTGCTAGCCTCGTTTCCATCCGGCCAGTCCCTCAAGGGCAAGGCAGTACCCTATGGGACCCAGACCCGCTATGGTCCCTATGGCGATATCGGAGAAAAAGCTCTTATGTCTGAAATCTTCACGTTTCGCGACATTACTTATGTGGACTTCGACAAACGGGATATCTGCCGCCAGCATGGCATCGCGCAATGCTACAGATGTGTGGGTAAATCCGCCTGGGTTGATGATGATGCCGTCCATCTTTTCAATTCCGGCCTTGTGAATCCTGTCAATAAGCTCCCCTTCATGGTTCGATTGAAAAAAATCGATTTCTGCTCCGAGTATTTGAGCCTTTTCCCTGATCATCTTCTCGATATCGGCAAGGGTGGTGGTCCCGTAAACAGATGTCTCCCTTTTTCCGAGCATATTGAGATTCGGGCCGTTAATTATCAGAACCTTCATATTTAATCCTCCCAAGCCATTCTTCAAGCGTTTTGATGATGAAAAGCTTCTGTATGTCGGTGGCCTCTTTTTTTACTCCGGCATCAGTCCTGATTTCTTCAAGCGCAGCAAATATGTCAAGCGACTGCTCATAAAGCCCCTGTGCCGCATATACCCTGGCAAGTTCAATCGATTGGCCCGAAACCATTTCAGTTTCAGGTGTCCCTTCAAGAAGATCCAGCGCCTCGTCATCCTCCGGCCTGAATGCAATATAGCGTTCAATGCATCTTCTGGAAAGGTCTGACTCGCCCATTTTCGCATAAACGGTTCCCAGATGCTTCAGGGCATCTACCATTTCATCGATCTGCGCCTCGATGCCGGCAAGTATGAGGGCCGCCTGCTGATACTCGCCCATTTTCATGAGCGACATACCCAGAATTATCTTATCCCTGGTAGTCGTAATCTCACTGGATGCCTCGATTATATCGAGATATCTTCCTTCAGCGAACGCCTTTTTTATATCCACGTGAATACCTCTTATATGCATCAAGTATGAAATCCAGTTTCAATTTTCTGACCTCAAAGCCGCCTATCCCCTTTGCCAGAACGAAATTGATGCCATCGGAAGCGGACTTCTTGTCGACCGCCATTGCCGTGCCGACTCTGCCAGCCGGGGGAAGAGAATATCTGCCCGAGACCATGCCGTATTTGTCCATTAGCTTTTTCACCCTGGATATTTCACTGCTCTTCATCAGACCGAGTTCACCGGAAAGGAAACACGCAAACTCCATACCCATGGCGACCGCCTCGCCATGATGCATTTTAAATTCATAATACTGCTCGATTGCATGGCCGAGCGTATGTCCGAAATTGAGGATACGTCTCAGTGATCCTTCCAGTTCATCTCTGGCCACCACATACGCCTTGTCCCTGCAGCACATCCTGACAACAGTTTCCATATCGAGGCCTTCATTCTCAAGACCGTCGAAAATGACCCTGTCCATAATGATGCCGTATTTAACGACCTCTCCCATACCGCCTGTGATTTCTTCCTTTTCAAGTGTATCAAGAAACTTTGTATCACACACAACGAATGCAGGCTGTTTGAACAGGCCTATCAGATTTTTGCCCTTTTCATGGTTTATTCCGGTCTTGCCCCCAATGCTTGCATCCACTTGTGAAAGCAGCGTAGTGGGCACCTGGACAACAGGAATCCCCCTCATGAAAACGCCCGATGCAAACCCGGAAAGATCCCCGGTAACGCCCCCGCCGATTGCGAGGCAGGACCACTGCCGGTTCATACCGGATGAAAGCATTTCTGAAAGAACCTTATCAAGAAACTCGCAGCTCTTAGACCCTTCACCCGCCGGGACTTCCATTATTAGGTGCCTGAATCCGGAAACTGCCTTTTTGATTTTACTTTTGTAAAGCCTTGATACATTTTCATCGACAAGGCAGAAAATGCCTTCGGGTTTCATATGGCGGCTGATAAGTGCATCAAGCCCGTCGAATATTCCCTTACCGATATAGACAGGGTAAGGCTGGTTTTCCAGAAGCACCGGCACAGGCTCTGGTGCGGTTTCTATGAATTTCTTTATTTTCTTTGCCGATCCTTTTACGCTCAGTCGATTTGTATCGATTATCAGATCTGCGTCCGAGTAGGCGGTCCGGCGCGAATCGAAAAGCTTTTCGATTCCATCGTTCCAGTTCGGTCTGTTGCTGTCCCTGCCCACACGTTTTCTGAGGACATCTAGCGGCGCCGTAAGGTTTATTATCGCACCTGATGCCTTCATGACAGCACGATTCAATGGATTTACAGGCGCGCCGCCGCCGGTTGAGACAATACCTGTACCTTTACCGGCTACTTCAAAGAGGACATCCCTTTCTATCATACGAAATGCCTTCTCGCCGGCATATTTGAAAATTTCGGGAATGGTGGAACCTGTCTTTGAGACAATTACTTCATCCATGTCGATAAACGGCTGAGACATTATCTTCGCAAGCTCTGCGCCTATAGTTGTCTTGCCAGTTCCCATGAATCCAGTAAGAAAGATCATCGAAGTATCGAACGCCTCCTGTGTTCATCAAATGCATATTTCAACTCGTCAATATTTGCCTGACCGTAATCGTTTAATATTGCTCTGGCGATTGCAATAATCATCATTGCCTCGCCTGCAACGCTTGCGGCAGGCACTGCGCAGTAATCGGAGCGTTCATATTGCGCCTTCACTTCCGCACCGCTTCTGATGTCAATTGAATTTAGCCCCTTGATAAGCGTTGGAATAGGTTTCATCGTGCATGTGACGATAATATTCTCTCCGTTTGAAATGCCGCCTTCAATACCGCCTGCATTGTTCGTTCCCCTTTTGCCTCCTGCGTATATTTCATCATGAAGAACAGAGCCTCTCATCTCACCCGACAGTGTACCCTTTCCAATCTGTACAGCTTTAATCGCAGGAATGGACATCATGAATGCGGATATCATCGTATCCAGCCTCTTGTCCCACTGTGCGGATGAGCCGATGCCGGCAGGAAGCCCTGTGACCTCTATCCTGAAATTTCCACCCAGGGTGTCACCATCCTTGATGGCCTTTTCAATTTCCTTTTCCATTTCTTCCGATGCCGCCGGGTCAGGACAGAAAACACTCGATGCGTCTCTTTTCATTATATCAAACTCACCATCGAACCTCGCCTTCCCTATTCCTGTGACGAAGCCGTAAACCTCGATGCCGAGCACTTTTAACAGGCACCTTAAAAATCCGCCCGCGGCAACCCTTCCTGCTGTTTCTCTTGCGCTGCTCCTTTCCAGGACATTGCGCAAATCCTTGTGGCCGAACCTTATTGCGCCTGACAAGTCCGCATGCCCGGGTCTGGGCGTATAAAGTTCTTTTCCCGGAATTATGCTGAAAGGGTCCATAAAACTTTTCCAGTTTTCAAAATCGACATTCCACACAGCTAGAAGTACCGGGCTTCCCAGAGTTATGCCGCCGCGAATACCGGACAGGACATCAACCTTGTCTTTTTCTATCTTCATCCGTCCGCCACGGCCGTAACCCATTTGCCGCCTGGCAAGGTCGTTATCAACAGCCTCTTTTGAAATCTCGAGTCCCGCAGGTATCCCGTCAAGAAAGGCAAATATTCCCCTGCCGTGTGATTCTCCAGCCGTATAGAATGTCAGCATGGCCTTTTACCGCCTCCGAATTTCTTTATTGGAATCTAATACAGATATAACCCCATAGGCAACAAAGGGAATACTAAAAAAGGAATAAATATGAGAAATTGTTTTTTCGATTACCGGCATCCACTTTTGGGCATTCATCCATTTACAATACCCAGAATCTCATCAAGCGAATCTATCGAGCTTTCATGCCTTTCACCTTTACCTCGGAATATATGGCAGGCGTCATAGCCCGCTTTTACAGGCGCCATGAAATCATGATGAATGCTGTCGCCCACATGGATGAATGGACCTGCAACATTCTCGAGCCTGCTGAAGGCGTATGGGCCCGACTTGAGCATATTCCAGTCATCAGGGAGTGAAACTACAAGGTCAAAATAGGGGTTCAACCCGCCTCTGCTCATCTCTTCATCAAGAAAGAGCCTTGTTGCGTTTGAAAATATTATAAGCTTGAAACCCTGCTGCTTAAGCCTGCTGAGGGTCGGTATGACATCGCTGTAAAGCGCTATGCGATGGGAGAAATTTCTGATTATTTCATCTGCATCTTCATCAAGCCCGAAATGTTTAAGCCAGAAAGGAAGCTGGTAATATCTGATTGACCTGTCTCCTATAATCTCGTAGGCGTTCCGGCATATAAATCTCGCCGCTTCTTCAGGGATCTTATAGCTCCGAGATACACTTGAAGGAACCCCCTCTTCCCAGACGGCATCGACGAATGTACGGGTGGTAAGAGTCCCGTCCAGGTCGAAGGATATTGCCCTGTTCATTTTATCTTTTTTATGTCCTTTAGCACTGACATGATCAGAGAAGGTGCCATGCCCCGTCGCGCTCTTCAATCTCTCCCGATATGCTCATGTCCGAGAGCGCTTTTTCGATATCCCGCGTGGCTATCTCCAGGTTCATTGAATCTTCAAGTATCCCTATTATCTCTTCAATTGTAGCACCGCCTGTTATCTGGAGAGCTTTCTCGGTAAATATGACCAGGTCTTCATGCTTGGACCACGGGAACAGCACCCACCGCCAGTCATCCATGACCCTGGGACAGAAATCCGCCTTGAATCTGCTGTCCTTTTTACTGACAAGAACCGCTGTTTTTATATCTCCAACCTTTGAACTCAGGTAGTTTACAACCGCATTCATGGTCATGCCTTCATCGCTGACATCATCGACAACAAGCACTTTCTTATCGGTAAGGTTGATTTCCGGGAGCGGATATATCAGTATCGGATTTTCAGTAATTGTCATATCGCCTGTCAGATGACCCATCTGGAATGTACATATATGTTTTTTCTGAAGGTAATCGAGCAGTATTCTTGCAGGGACAAGCCCTCCCCTTGCAACCGCAATAACCACATCAGGGTCATAGCCTGTCTCGTTGAGATTCAAATAGACATCCCAGACTAGATTTTCCAGGTCATCCCAGGTTATGTTTATCGCTTTTGGAAAATTGCTTTTCTTATTGTTCAAGTCCATTTTCATCTCCCCCCATTTCTATCCTCAACTGCTGTTTGTCTGTCTCCACTGATTCTCTAATTGAAATTCGTTCTAGGTGAACCCAATTTTCCCCCGATAGAGATCCTGACATTTTCATTTCCTGACGATCCGAGAAAAGACCTGTAAGCTGGTGAAAGCCTCAGACCGACTACAAAATTAAGGTCAGAGTTCTCAATACTGTCCCCCATTTTCATATCGCCGCGCATATTGCCCGAAACATCGTTCCCTGACAGATCAGCCTTGGAGATTTTCAATAATCCCTTATCCATATCCGCCTTCAGCTCAAACTTACTGAACGGGATGGCAGCAATAGGAAAGCCCGGTATGTTAATCGGTATCTGACCGTTGTCGACAAGGAGGTTTATTTCACCTTTTGATCTTTCAGGTTCTTTCTTTATGTATGTAACATCCACCTCGCCGCTCACTGTACCAGACAACTCCTCGAGCTTTTTGGAAAAATGCCTCACTACTGCCAGTTCGAACTTCTTCATGCTCAGATCGACATCAATCCTGTTCCCGATCTTTAAAAAGGTCGTGGCAATGCGCCCTTTGAGCGAACCCTTCCCTTCCGTCATTTTAACGCCCAGAGCGAACCGGCCGATGAACAGGGGGAGTATCTTCGGTTTTAATGTCAGGCTGTCCATGACATGCTCATCAGATATATCAAGTCCGATCATCGTCCATCCTATAGGCAATGCGGGCTTAATCGCGTTTATGGAAACATCCATGTCAATGACCCTGCTCAAAGCATCTTCGAATTTCGGCTTTAATGCATAATAGGGAAACAGCAGATATGAAAACAGCAGAACACAGAAAACCCCATAGACAATATAAAGAGTTTTCTTCCAGAAATTGGGTTTTGCTGCAGTTGCATTATCCATTTATCTGCACCTGAAAAGTGACATCTATGGTTTTATCCTTCTCCGATTTTCTTAGATTGAAACGATTGAACTTCAGATTGGTCGGCGAAGTATCAATACCATATAAAAATCCTATCAGATCTCCTTCGGAAACCCCCTTGATCCTTATTTCCACAGCCTCTCTCTTGTTGTCGGCCAGTGTCACAGGTTTCATATACTCTATTTTGTCCTTGATATTCTGTTTCCCGGCAAGATCCTCAAGGTATCCGAATACGGTGAAATCACCCCTCGACGCCCGGCTGCTTGCATTTGCGGATTCAATCGCCTTAATCTTCGAACCGATTTCATATACCTTATTTAACTGCTTTTCCTTAATATCAATATTTTTCTCCATCCTGGCATTGAGCCTTCCCAGTGGAAGCATGACGAATATAACCAGAATAAAGATCATGGCAAAACAGCAGCCTGCAAAAAGGTATTGTTTCTCTCTCCTGGTAAGCTTCTGATTCAGCTTGTCATTCAATTCATCCTTTAACTTGATCACACCATTCAGATTAATGGCATCCTTCAGATTAATTTTCATTTTGGACCGCCCATGGAACAGGTTAATTTGAATATGACCTTCTGATCATTTTTGTTTACATTTGCGGATATGATTTTCACTTCCCTTATAAACGGGATCTTAGAAATGCCTGATTTGATTTTTTCGACATTTTCATATGAATCCGTCGTGCCTGAGATAGTCAGCGCACTTTCATCAAGTGTCAGGGAATCAATTACCGTATTCAGATCCGCCGGAATCTTTTCGCTCAGTTCTCTCATAACGGCAAGGGGCGATTGTCCTGCACCTGCACCGGTTCCATATTCGGAATTGAGGGTTTTGAGCCTTTGCTCAAGCTGAATAACAGGGTCTACCATCGGGGACCCGGGCGGCATAAGCATTGCAAACTGTTTTTTTACCTGCGCATCAAGCTTGTGGCTGATCCGGCTTTTCAGAACAGTGTCCGCCGTATAGCCGATACCCCACAGCACGACAAGAATGACGGCTGCCTTTACCCAGACACCGAATTGTGCCTTCAATTTTCCCAGTTGAGCTGTAAAAGGATTGGCGTTTTGATAGAAATTCACCATGTCGACCTTGTCTTCACCCCTGAAGGCAAGTGATACGGACATGAACGAGAGCATCATGTCCTTTGTCGAGCCGTCATATATGATACCTTTAAAGGACGGCTGGCTGTTGTATATTTCCGAACTCTCGAGCATTGTGGAAAAATCGTTAATGCAGGTGGCATAACCGGCAGGTATCGCTATATAGTTCTCAACCTCCCGCGGAATCTTATACAGAGATATCATCACTTCCATTATAAGCCTGTCGAGATGGCCGCCTCCGTCAATACCTGTTTCCATGGCTTTTTCGAATGCGTCGTTTATGCTTATCGCCATATCTTTCGCCACAGACTCCAGAAGCATTTCAAAACCCTGAGGCAGAGAACCCATATGCTTGACCACATTTCCGTGTAATATACAGATGGATGTGTCTCTCCATCCCATATGGATTACGACGTATCCCTTTTCTTCTCCCAGATTGAATATGTTCCTGGCCCCGGCTCCTATTGCCGATGAAGGGGCTTCCAGGACTTCGGGATCAATTCCCGCGTTCCTTAAGCCCGATACTATTTTTTCAACCTCTGTCTTTCTGGCCGCAGCAGCCTCGATGAGAGTCTCACCTGCATCATCCTTGCCGACTATTACGAAATCAACCTTAAGGTCATCCCCGACAGGGAGCAGAGTCTCCGCCTCCGGGCCAACCGTCTCCGCAATCTTCTTTCTGTCGGTGAAAGGCCTTTTCATCTGGCGGTACATGACATACTGGCCTGATAATGCGGTTATGTTTTTTTCTGCACGAAAACCAATCTCGGAAATAAGCGATTTGACGTCTTCTTCAAAGCTCTTGACAGGACGGCCGTGAGCAACATCTCTCCTTCGTCTTATAAGCTTCTCAATGGTGGATTCTCCAGAGTTAAAAAGGCATGCCTGTATTTCGGTATCGTCTCCGTAAACACCCAGAGAGTATCTTGCCATATTTGAGTCGCTCCCCTTGTTTAATATATTTTATAATATACTATTTGCGGGGTACCATTATCAATCACAAAGAGCTTTGCTTTTGTATTAATCGTAGCACCAGTTGATACTATGGTACCTTTGATGTCCACACTGAACATGGTGCTTTGTATGTCAAGCATCGCCTTCAGTTTGGCAGCCTCATTCGGGTCTTCCACCAGCGTATCGTAATTCGGGATGCATTTAAGCACTTCATCTGTTTTTTTAAACGGTCTGCAGTCAATGATCTGTTCGGCAGTCATTTCATCAATCCTTGGGGCAAGGCACATCAGCACCTCTTTCGAAGCGGTATTCAAATTTACTACACCCTTGCCCATTGAATTTGTCCCGGCCGTTATGAACTGTCCTATGCCCTTGTAGTCTTCTGTACCGTAATACCATTCCTTTTTCATGCCTTTGACCAGAAGGATTTCTTCCGGCGAGTCCATTGGACCGTCCTTGCAGTCGTAAGGCTCGTCCAGCGTCTTGTAATAATCATCCTCAGCACCGCCGTTCGGCTGAGGTTCATTATCAATGTCGATCCAGTCACAAATACTGTTAATAAGATCATCAGCCTCTTTGTCAGATATATCTATCTTAAGGACATCAATCATCAGTCTCTTAAGCTGTGCCGCCCTGAATTCATTCTTTTTATATATGTCGCCATCAAGTTCGACCAGGCTGTTTATATCGAGCTTGGAACACTCGTCTGTAATTTTTCCTTCTATGTTCATATCTTCAAGACTGCCGCTCGCCACCATCATGAATTGAGAAAACTTGGCCCAGTCTTCATCATCAGCATCATATTCGTTGTCGTCATCAGCCAGTATGGACATTGCAGCCTCAACCCCTGCGCTTCCCAGATACTGCAACTGGAGGGAATCCCTGAAATTATAGGCAAGCGCCCGGTCCATGCCCTGATCGGATTTGAAATTGAATATGAGTATGTAGAACAGCGCACATACAGCCAGCACAAGAATAAGCACCACCCCTTTTTTATCCTTGATCAGCGGTCTCATTCCTGCTTTTCCCCGCTTGCCGGCAGCTGCATCTTTGCAATCACCGGATACGCAACCCCGGTAAACGCATATTTATCATTGCCGTTTTTAAATGTTATTGTGATCTTGATTAAAGACGGCAGTGTTGGGGGAGACATGCTTGTTGCATCCCACTCATCGCTTTCTTTCCCGCTTTTGTCATAATAGACTATATTCATGGAAACAACGTTCTCTGCTATTTCCATCCCGGGATTTTTCCCTGAGTCGGTTATCCCGTCATGGGGTTTATTGTCCTCGCGTCTTATCAGCAAATAGAGTTCCTTGTTGTCAGGGTCTTCCTTAAGCTCGTAGTCAACCTCGTTTACGATACCGCTTATATCGCCAAGACCGATATCGCTCGTGGTCGTGAAATATATCTTGTCGGTATCATTTGTCCCGTCATTCTCATTCTTTCCTATAAACCTGTATTTCTGGGCAAGTTCGTTGGCCTTTTCATTTTTCTTGAGGTCTTCGTCCAATATCAGATACGGTGAAAAATATATGCAGTTCAGGTCCTTAATCATCCGGTCCAGACAAAGCCTCGCCATCTGGTAAACTTCCGTCTGGGCAGCTACCGTGCTTGTCACCTTATGCGACTGGTAGAATGTGACGTAGACCGTACCCATGACAACAATGGATATGGCAATCGCGAGCATTACCTCTATCAGGGTAAAGCCCTTTCTTCTTGATTTCTCTTCTATTTCTGTCATGCGGAAGTTCGTCGATAACGGCTCAATCACACCGGCGTAATCGTCATTGAAGTCGGCGCATGAATCGAGATTGTCTCTGTCAGCTTGCATATATAAAAGTTATGATCTTATTCTGGTAGGCATCTTTGCCTGTTCCAAATTTCACTGTAAGCGTATATTTGTAGTAGGCGGCTAATGGTGTAGCCTCAATATCTTCTATGTATGTATATCCCGGGTAATCCGCTCCGAAATCTCCGCTTTTCTGTCCCGGCGTCGGCTTCTCCTGATTAATCCCGGCCTTGACCTCGGAGATATGCTTTTCCGCAAGAAGTGTTGCTGTTGTTATGAACTTTGACTGCGAGCACATTTTTATGCCCTCGGCCTCCGCCTCCAGAAGAGCCATGAATGTAATGCTTAGAAAAACCATCGCAATCATTACTTCAAGCAGGCTGAATCCTTTGCTGCTATTGCTTGCCATATCCCATCTCGATATAACTGTCGTGAACCTTGAATTTGCCTGAAAACGGCTTGACTTCCAGCGTATATATTTTGTCGCCGCTTCCTTCAAGATAAATAAGGCTCTTCTCGATTATTCCGTCTGTGTTTACCTTGATATCGGCCTTGCCCTGTTCTTTTTTCGGCTGATTCATGGTCTTGACGCCCTTGATTTCGATTGAACCAGGAAGTTTGATCTTCTTTTCCAGCTCGGGTTCTTTTCCCGAACTCTCAGGTACCGGGTAAAAACCGACCGTCTTGTTATCGATATCATACTGGATATAACAGGGTTTATGCTGGTTTACCGCAAAGGACTTGGTATTGAGATACAGGCCTTCCAGCATCCTCTGTGCCACGTCAATATCGGAATTGGTCAGACTGGTTATTATACGGGGGGCTGCATATCCAAGAACAATGCTGATGATCGCCATAACGATCATCAGCTCAAGGAGAGTAAACCCTTTACTGGGTCCGTTCCTGCGACTCACTTTCCCAGTTCCCTATTATTTTGCTCTGATCTCCGCCCGGACCGTCAGGACCGTAAGAGAATATATCGACACCATTCACATTATGGGTTCCGGGATTCAAGTACATATATTCATTTCCCCAGGGATCTTTGGGCACTTTCCCCTTTTCAAGATAACCGCCTTCTTTCCAGTTCTTGGGAATATTGCCCACAACAGGCTTTTCCACAAGGGCCTTGAGGCCCTGTTCGGTCGACGGATATTCAAAGTTTTCCAGTTTGTAGAGTTTGAGTGCATCTTCAAGGGTCTGTATCTGAATTTTTGTCTGGTTTATCCTTGCCTTCTCAGGTTCCTTCATCAGATTTGTTGCGACAAATGTGACGAGAATGCCAAGAATAACCACAACCACAAGCAATTCGATAAGTGTAAATCCTCTTTTGTCAGTCTGCATTCTCTTCCCCCTTCTCTACTTGATTGCTGTGCTCATCTGTATCATCGGCAACAGCACTGAAATGATAATGAATCCTACGATAAACGCCATGAATATGATCATAACCGGTTCAAGTACGGAAGTAAGCCCGGCAACCGTTGTTTCGATATCGTCTTCATAGGCATCCGCAGCCTTGATAAGCATCTCTTCAAGGGTTCCGCTTCGCTCGCCCACTTCAATCATATGATACACCATCGACGGGAATATGCCTGACCTCCTGAGCGGAGCGGCAAGAGTAGAACCTTCAATGATATCGTTTGTCGCCTCGCTCAGATACGCCTCCATAACCTTGTTCTGAACAATCGTCTTCACAATCGTCATCGCCTCGACAATAGGGACACCTGCCGTTAAAAGCGTACCGAGAGTTCTGGCAAACCTGGCAACCGACACCTTGACGAATACCGCGCCGAATAAAGGCATGCGCATTTTGAACTTATCGAATTTGAGGGCGCCTGTCTCGGTCTTTTTCCAGCGGTTCAGAAGAAACATCGCGGCCACAAACAGAAGTATTATGATCCACCATGTCTTCCCAAGAAAAGAGCTGATTAAAATAAGGACCTTCGTGGGAAGCGGTAAGTTCTGATGCATGCTTTCAAACATCGATACAACCTTGGGAACAATCGTCGTGAGCAGAAAGAACACTATACCGACCGCAACAAACAGCAGCAGGACCGGATAGATCATTGCAGATTGAACTTTCGCCATGAGCTTGCGCTGGCCTTCGAGAAAATCAGCCAGACGGTCTAGAACGATATCCAGGGCACCGCTCGCCTCTCCTGACCTGACCATGTTTACATACAGATCGGGGAATATCTTCTTGTGCTGAGCCAATGCGTCGGCAAAGCCGGAGCCTTCGTTTACAGCATCCCTTACCTGTGCCATTGTTTTTTTCAGCGTGGGATTATCCGTCTGATCGTACAGGGCGCTAAGAGCCTCAACCAGCGGAACACTTGCCCCTATAAGGGTTGAAAGCTGTCTTGTAACAATTGCGACATCCTCTTTTTTGACTTTGCCGAGGATGTCGCGGATATTCGCCGTTCCGGTTTGTACCGCACCTACAGGGGCCTCTTCATTAATTGAACTTACAAAAAGGCCCATGGCCTTCAGCTTGACTTTCGCTTCCCTGAGGGATGCCGCATCGAGCATCCCTTTTTCGGTCTTACCTTTATCGGTATAACCTGTCCAGCTGAAGAGAGGCAAGGCTACTCCTTACTTTGCCGGCTGAGCCTGTTGAGGTGCTGTTTTTGGAGCATTCTGAGAAGTCTGTGGTCCGGGAGCAGGTGCGCCGGGTGCTGATTCACCTGGTGTCCCGGGAGCGGCAGGTGCTTTCTGAGCTTCTTCTTTTGTCTTCTTGGCTGCTTCTTCCTGCGCCTTCTTGAAGTACTCCTCGTTTATTGTAATCGGGAAATCCTTCTTTACCTGTTCTTTCATCTTGTTGACGGCTTCCTCTTTCTTCTCTCTCTGAAGCTGCCTTTCTATCTGCGGTTTTACCTCGGCAAGGCTCTTTTCTTTCTTGGCCTCTATGTCGTCACAGATAATAATATGATAACCGAAAGAGGATTTCACAATCCCGCTCATCTGACCTTTTTTAAGGGCAAAAGCGGCCTTTTCAAATTCAGGGTCCATTCTTCCAGGTGTTACCCATCCAAGGTCTCCTCCCCTTTGAGCCGAAGGGCATTTTGATTTTTCTTTTGCAAGTTTTGCAAAATCGGCGCCTTTTTTGAGCTGGTCGAGAATCGCCTTGGCTTCAGGCTCAGTAGCGACAAGAATATGCCTTACCTTTACCCTTGGACCCTGTGCAAACTTGTCCTTGTTATCGTTATAATATTTCGTGATGTCGGCATCGCTTATTTTAATGTTTTCTACAGTCGATTCCTCAAGATCACGGGCTAGAATCTGATCGCCAATATACTCAAGCTTCAGCTTTGTTTCAGGCTTCTTGTCTATGCCTCTCTTCTTTGCTTCCATTGCCATCATCTTTACTTCCGCCATCTTCTCGATGATTTCCCTTTTTGCCTCAGGCGTCGCATAACGCTCACGGTAAGGCTCTGGAATCTGGGACAGTATCGCATCAAGATCGGAATCCTTTATTTCGGTTGTCCCTATCTTGGCTATTACGTGCGGATTGCTGAACTTAACCGCCTTCTGATCCGCAGGTTTTCCACCCTCAGTGCCCTTTGAACAGCCGACTACGGCCAATCCCAATACAACCAGTAAAATTATTAACCTTTTCACCATGTTCTCCTTTCTCATCTTTCTTATAATTTTTGGTTTAACTTAAAACCTTTTTTATATCGTTATTTATGAAACTGAAGAAACGATAGCATCATTGGGTTTCTCTGTCACTAGTGATTATAGAACATTAGCCAGTCTTAATCCTGTCATATCCTTCTCCATCACTCCCCGCTTCTTATAATTACAGCAATCAGAATACCATCCGAAACAAAAACCTCCGCGGAATTCGAACGGATGACATTGCTGACACCAATGGGGAAACTCATATCCATATTCATATTATCCGTCTCGTATTCGAATCCCTTCAAGGTTATGCCTTTTGCATAACGCTCAAGGGGAAGGAAGGAGACAATTGCACCGGCTTCATTCATAATAATGTTCTTTCTTTCGATCAGGAATATTTCATGGATTCCGGAAACAATCTTCGCATTAGCACCCTGTTTCATCGCCCTGAAGAGAAGGTGCACATTCGCCAGACTGTGGTCAAATCTCGAGCCAATACCTGCCAGTATTTCAATTTCATCTGCGCCCTTCTCGATCGCCGCATCGACGGCAATCTGGGTATCGGTCATATCCTTTCTGCAATCAAACCTGCGGATTTCTATTCCTTTTGAAACAAGTTCATCATGAAAACCGGAATGTAGAGAGTCCATATCTCCGACAACCATGTCTGGAAGTATGCCGGCATCCAGGCAATATCCGGCACCCCTGTCTGCTGCAATAATCATGGAAGAAAAAGAGGCCTTTTTTTTCAGCAGGTCTTTTTCAGGCCTTTCACCGCCCGTAACAATAAGCGCTTTCATCTTCTTTACTGTTTAAAACACATCTCCGATTTCACTCATTAACGGCAGCCGCCTGTCCTTGTCGGACAGAAGGATATCTTTAAAAGGCCAATCTATATCGAGCACTGGATCGTTCCATATTATCCCGCCTTCGGACTTCGGAGCATAGAATTCATCAACCTTGTAAAAAACAATACTTTCCGGCTCAAGGGTGCAGAAGGCATGTGCAAAACCCTTCGGAACCAGAAGCATCTTCATGTTATCGGCAGAAAGCTCCACACCTGTCCATTTCCCGAATGTCTCGGAAGTTTTCCTTAAATCAACTATCACATCATAGACGCTTCCCTTTAAGGTGCGGACGAGCTTTGTCTGGGCGTGAGGAGGCTTCTGGAAATGAAGGCCCCGCAACACACCCTTTTCTTTTGAAAAAGAGTGGTTATCCTGCACGAAATCGATCTTGAAACCTTTATCTTCAAATATCCTTTTACTGTACGTTTCTGTAAAAAAACCTCGCTGATCCTTGAATATTACAGGTTCAATTACAAACGCGTCTTTAAGGGATGTTTCCGTAAATTTCATGAGCGCCAGATATATATCAACGTATCTAAGTTGGCAAGGATTAGACTATCTAAGAATGAATCTTCTTTAAAAGCCATGCCATATTTACACCGAGCGTCTTCATGATGGCTATGCCTTCCTCATCCGACTCTACCGACCCGGGTTCCCTCCCCATGCCCATATTCCAGTAGCTTGAACCTGGCACAATCATCTGGTTTATGAAGAAGAAATGGTTGATCGTATCGAATGCATACACTGCACCTGCCCGTCTGACCGCTATGACAGCCGCTCCCACCTTGCGCCTGAACATATCGGCGTTCATTTTTGCCACCATGCCCGCACGATCGATCAGTGCCTTCATCTCTGCCGTCACATCCGTGAAGTAGGTGGGTGAGGCCAGTATTATTCCGTCGGCATCAAGCATCTTCTCGATATAACCGTTGAGCGGATCATCTTTCACGGCACACCTTCTGTCAAGATTCTCACCGCATTTAAAGCATGCGGCACAGCCTCTGATTTTAATTCCTGAAAGCTGAATCATTTCAGTCTGAATACCGGCCTTCTCAAGCTCACTGAAAACATGTCCGATCAATATCCCGGTATTTCCGTTTTTTCGCGGGCTTCCGTTTATTGCAATAACTTTCATGTCCTCTCCTTTATCTCAAAATAATGATAATAATCTTAATAGCACAATGCCCGATCATTCAAAACCCATGACTTGACAGACACTATCGAACACCAAATTTATGCTTTTAAAAAAACCGCCAATCTGCTACTTCCTGAAGAATATTATTGCATATGAGGAGAAATAAAATGAGACATCTTGAATGTGGTAGAAAGAATCTGTTTCTGTCTGTGTTCTTATCAGTTGCAGTTTTATTCCTGAGCGGATGCCCTGAAGTCACAATTACAAAAGGTCCTTACCTTCAGAATGTAACCACCGATGGCATTACAATCTGCTGGGAAACCACATCGGCCTGCCTTGGTGCCGTTAATTATACATTAGCGGGCTCTGCCCAGGCAGTACCTTTTACTGCCGTCGAGGAGATACCTCAGACATTCCACACCATCAGGCTCAAGAATCTATCGACAGAAAGCTATTACGATTATCAGATAATCAATAAAGTGAAGTCCAGCCTGTTTAAAAAATGGGTGGATAATCCAGGCCCTTCGTCAACCTTCAGAACGGCGCCGGATACCGAAACTCCTTTCAGTTTTACAGTATGGGGCGACTCTCAGGATAATCCGGATATTTTCGGAAGGCTGATCAACCTGATGGATGAGTATGATCCCGATATAGCAGTCGGTGTAGGTGACCTGGTATCCGACGGATGGGTGCTTTCGGAATGGGATCTGAAACATTTCGGACCCATGAAGGATTTTCGAACAAGAATCCCTGTATTCTCAGCAATCGGCAATCATGAGGGTGAATCGCCTTATTTCTATAAGTATTTTTCACAACCCGGCAATGACCACTGGTTTTCTTTCACTTACGGAAACAGCATATTCATAGTGCTGGATTCTGTAATATTCTTCCCATACAGCCCTCAGCACCTGTGGTTCCTCAATACCGTCAAATCCGACGGCTTCAGGAATGCCGCACATAAATTCGTATTCTTTCATTATCCTCCATATACGGAACTCTGGAACGGCCACTATTACGATGGAGACCAGCTTACAAGAGACTTCCTTGTGCCGGTTATCGAAGGATCCGGTGTCGATATTGTATTCAGCGGTCACACACATGCATATGAACGCGGCAGATGGCCCCGGGAAGGTGAACCTTTTACCTATTATGTCGTAACCGGAGGAGGCGGGGGAGGTCTTGACACTGAAGCATGGAAAGACTGGCCTCAGCTTGAAATCATCGAGTCGCAGCATCACTTCATGATCATCGACGTAGACGGCGAGCACCTGAGCGGAAGGGCTGTGAATATAGACGGTGAGGTTATTGACAGCTTCAGCAAGTAATACGATGAAAAGCCTCTGCCTTTTGTTACGGCAGAGGCTTTATTACAATCCCCTTTTCTTTATCTTCTAGAAAACGACCTCGACTGCACCGGGTTCCTCATTGCGAGGAACAGCTTTTTCAGGTCTTTTCTTTGTGCTTATGGTCTCGAGCAGTTTGCCGACATTGCCCATCGAGGAAATCATTATAGAGGCTTCATTTTCATTCATAAGCTCCAGATATGAAGTGAATATATGGTAATGATGGGCCTGTACCTGCTTTATGATTCTTGCACCTTCGGGTGTCAGGCTTAGGTAAGTATTGCGTTTGTCTACCTCGTCTTTTGCTTTGGCAACAAGACCTTTTTCCGTCATGGCCGCAAGAAGCCTTGAAACAGCGAAAAGCGGCATATTCAATTCATTTGCAAGATCGCTTACCCTGCAGGGAGAATGCTTCAAAAGGAATTTCAGGGAATGAATGTCACGCCAGGAAAGGCCGAACCGTTCCATGTCCATGTTCTCCAGTCTGTGAACCTCTTTGAAAATCTTGAATACAATTTCCTCAAGCAGATCATTTGTAACCCTGTTCATAAATTAAATCTCCCATTTGAAATTTCAATTTCAGCAAATTATATCAATCTTACTTGCAAATTGCAACTACACGGATCATTCATTAAAATATTCTTCCTTCCTTTTGTTTTATCTAATGCTTGAATCATTTCAGCCGAAATATATTTCAAGGGGAGATATCAAATGAACAAAACCATAAGTTACATTCTATCAATATTTTTCATTGCGTTCGTATCATCAGGTTGTTCAACGGTAAATGTAAAACAAATCCCTTCAAAAGAAGACCTTTCAGGAAAAGGCATTCTGATAGTGACCTCCTATGACACAAAAGGCGACATGGATGACAATAAGCCGACCTCTCACCAGATGATTATCGCAGTTTATGACGGGAACCCCGATGACGATGACTCCAAGATCATTCAGGAGGTCGAAGGCCCGGTATTGCGTGTAGAAAACCTTTTACCAGGCAAATATTATTTGAGAATAAAAGGCTGGAAGGATGAAAAAGGAAAGATTGACAGCTCTAAATCACGGGACATGAAATTCAAAATCGAACCCGGAAAAATAACCGAGATCAACCTCGTGATCACAGATTATCTGAAGTCAACCATTCTAGTCGGTGGAGTGGCTGTTGGAACTGCAGCCTTACTGGCGGTAGGTTTTTCGGTTGTATTGGTGTTAGCCTTGATTGCGGCGATATGAAAACACCAAATGTATCTCATTCTCCCATCCATTTTCTGATTGCCTTCATCCTGTCCTGCCAGGTATTTGAGAGTCTTTCAGCAAGGAATGCCCTGAAGAAACTGTCAAAGAGCTGAATGCCGGAATCCATAAGGCTCATGCGTTCAAGAAAAGCCGCCTCTCGCTCGGCTGAAGGATCTTCGATAAGCTCCCCCTTTTCAATCCTTACCGGGGGGGATTTGAATGATGAAAAAACAAAAGAATCGCTTTTCAGATTGAGGCTCCAGCTCAGGTCGGCCTTTTCAAAATAAATCGCCGCTTCACAAATGTTCTTGCCTGCTGCAAGGGCTTTCTTTGCCTCACCGAAGTCCTGCTGGGGTCCTATTATTCTGCTCTTACGAACGCCCTTTTCAGGCTCTCCGGCAAGGAGGAACGAGTCGTGAAGATAAGCCACAAAAACCTCCCCCTTATTGAATGGCCCGTCCGTACAAATCCTGTATTCGCCCTGTGACATGCTTGTGGAATACATTGCCCAGAGCAGGAATTCGTGGCCTAGCCACCTGTTCTTGTTTATCTGCTGAAGGACATCCTTTGTCGAGGCCTTGTCCTCATGCGCCAGAGATGCCTTCATGCCGTCGTCTATCACCAGCTCGGCCCTGGCCATTGGATAAATTGAAACCAGCTTGAGCCCCTCAAAAGTCTGCATGAATTTGTCTTCCACAAGTTCAAGTGTTTTTGCGCTTACGGATGCGAACGTGACTGTCGAGGTCTTGACATTCCAGATAAGATCACACACGGACGGCACCGGCAGCGACCTTGTTACAAGGCTGGCCACAAGATTGTCTCTGATTTCCGCCTTTCGTTTTGACGGCATCTTTTTTATATCCGGATGATCCGCCATCCATTTGCCGCATTCAAGATCAAGCCTGCTCTTGATCACGGCTGCAGGAACGCTTCTTTTGTCCCTTCTCAGTGAAAGTCCTATATAATCGCCGATCCTGGGAGAACCGAGGCTGAACGAGCTGTCGTTGTAGTCGAAAAGGCTGACCCAGCCGGTCGTTTCTTCATCGGGAAGGTTGTCTATCGGCGAGAATCTGTTCCTGTAAAGACAGTCGGCAAGCCATGATTCGATATCCGAAGGCACCGGCCCTTTCACCTTGTATTGCGATATGCTTACGGTATTCGATAATATCCCCATAGATTATTCCCTTTCATTAAAATTGCGATATTCTCCAGAATCTTAACATCATCCGGCAGTGCATCCGTGTAGCATATTTTACCTCGAATCCTCCAGAAGTTTATGCATGTTTCATCGGGGAAAATTTATTAAGAGTTCAATTCGAAAACATTCGTTGTTTCAACCGAGAACTTTCTTTAGTATATCGGTCAGATTACTCAGGCTGTAGGGTTTCTGAATGAAGCCTGAAAAGCCTTTGCCTGAAATTTTCTGAGCGATCTCCTGCTCGTTGTAGCCGCTGCTCATTATCACACGGATATCGGGATCGATCTTAATCAGTTCACGGAAGGTCTCTTCCCCGTCCATATGCGGCATGGTCAGGTCGAGAATTATGCAGCGGATTTTACCCCTGTTTTGATTAAAGACCTCAACGGCATTCCTCCCGTCACTGGCGGTAAGCACATCAAAGCCTATACGTTCAAGCAGCAGCCGGCAAAGGTTTCTTATGGATTCATCGTCATCTACAAGAAGTATCGTGCCGCTGCCTTTCCAGACGTCCGCTGTCTTTTTATTCTCAGACGATGTTGTTTCCGACACTGACATGACCGCCGGGAACATCACCCTGAATGTCGTCCCCTTACCCGGTTCGCTGTCAACCATAAGTCCTCCGTTGTGTCCCCTCACAATGCCCAGAACGGCAGCCAGTCCAAGTCCCCTGCCGGTAAACTTTGTCGTGAAGAACGGATCGAATATTTTATCCATGGTGGCCTTGTCCATACCCGAACCGGTGTCTGCTATTTCCAGATAGACATACGTGCCTTCTTTTATTTCATTATGAACTTGTGTATTCTTCAGATAATTGCTGTCGCATTCCATAAGACCTGTTTCTACCGATATTGCACCGCCCTTTTCGCCTATGGCTTCAGAAGCGTTAATTATAAGGTTCATGATTATCTGCCGGATCTGTGCCGCATCAGCCTTTATGAAAGGAAGTCCCTTTGCCAGATTATAATTGAGGATAGCCTTTTTCGACACAGATACATCAAGCATGCGGCCCATTTCGCCTACGACCTCCGAGAGGTCTATGGGCCGGATGACAAAACGGCCTTTCCCTGAATAAGCCAGCATCTGCTTGCACAGATCCGCCGCTTTTATCGCTACATTGTTTATGTCTTCAAGCCTCTGTCTTGCAGGCGATGTCTCGGAAATCTCCATCTGGGCAAGCTCCGCATTTCCAAGAACAACCATGAGCATATTGTTGAAATCATGCGCTATGCCTCCCGCCAGCACACCCAGGCTCTCGAGTTTCTGCGCCTGCTGAAGCTTTTCCTCAACCTTCCGGCGTTCTTCCTCCGCATTCTTGCGTCTCGTGATGTCCCGGAAAAATCCGCAGAAACAGGTCTTACCCTTAACCTCCACGAGGGATGAACTGACATCCGCATAAATTATCGTGCCGTCCGTTTTCTGTAAGGGAATGTCCCTTACCATCACAATCTCTCTCTTTATCTGTTTCTCAAATATATCCAAGATATAGGAAAGATCAGTTTCACGGACAATGTCACTGATGCCGTACTCAGATATCATATCCAGCTGCAGACCGAGCATGTTGCAGAAAGACATGTTACACGATATGAATTTTCTTGTCTCGATATCTATGAGAAGTATGCCGTCATTTGCATAATCGAATATACTTTTAAAACGGCTCTCCGATTCCTTCAGCGCCTCCTCTGCCTGCTTTTGTTTCGTTACATCTTCGAAGACTGCCACTATCTCACCCGAAGGAAGCTTATAGACGAAATTGTCGTACCATTTGTTCAGGCGTTTGTCCTTATATAGCTTCACCGGAAAGTTTTCGGCTGCTCCCGTCTTCCAGACGCGTCTGAAGACTTCAATCAGACCGAATTCCTCAACACCCGGCCTTGCCTCGAATATGCTTTTGCCGACGAGATTCTTTCTGTCGTCATTGTCCATGATCTCGCCGGCACGGTTGAAGTCCCTGAATATGAAATCCCTGCCGCCGTCCACCACCTCATACACTGCCACCCCGTTGTTTATCCCGTCGAACAGCGCCCGGTAGCGTTCCTGGCTTTCTTTAAGGGCCTTTTCCGCATTCCTGCGCGTCGTGATATCGCGGACAGTGCCGAACCTGTACAAGGTACGCCCCTCATCATCCCTGATCATGGAAAACCTGTCGGCCACCCAGTTGTAATGACCCGCCTTCGTTTTGATGCGGAATTCGACATGATAAGGCCCGCCGCCTTCTCTATCTGCTGCATCAAGCATTTCTTTGACACCGCCTAAATCTTCGGGATGGATCCTGTCCAATATCTCATCGATACTCATGGATAGCATCTCTTCGGGGGTATATCCAAGGACTTGCGATGAAGCAGGACTCATGTATTCGAAACGGTTGGACCTGTAGCTTCTCCTGTATACCGCGTCCGAGGAATTGTCCAGAACCTCCCTCAGGTTCCTTTCGCTTTCCTTGAGCGCAATCTCGGCCTTGTCCTTTTCGATCATGACCGTTTCGAGTTCGCTGTATACCCTCTGGCCGTTCAGCATGAAAAAGCATGTATCCCAAGCGAGTTCTGCAAGCAGTATGGTCAGAAAGAATATCACATCCGGTGTATTGTTAGTAAAATATATGTAATGCCACGAGGAAAGCATGATAAGGCCTCTCGTGAAGAAAATCGCACCATAAATAAGATGTATTGCTGCGATGATATAGTTGAGCCGCCTGCTGCCTTTATCCCTGTTCCTTATGAACTCGAAGGCTATTACAAAGGTCATGAAGGAAAAGGCAAGTGTCGAAATGAATCCGCGCGCTTGTATATCGTTCACGATATAATAGAAGTAGCAAAGACACAGGAATGCCAGAACGGGAATGGCATAATAGGCACGTGATATTTTTTCCCGGCCAAAGAAGAGCCTGATGCCATAAAAACGTATTATCAGGACGCTCGATATGCCTGTATTCGCGATTATTATCGTAAAGAAGTCCGCCAGAGCACCCCTGAATATGACCCTCGAGAGCATCATGGCCTGGAAAATCGCGGTCAGGAAAGTTGTCAGCGTCCAGAATCCGAAGCCCCTGTAGGTCTTCTGTACGCTCATATAGGCATACAGCAGACCTGCCATAACGAACAGCACCAGGATATTGGTCAGGAAGATTGTCTTTACGTCCATAAGCTTCCCTCCGTATCTGAACACTCACTGTACTTATTTTTCGGAATGCATGGTCAACAAACTTGAAAAAAAATGAAGGACATTCAGGAAATCAGCCCCCGGATGTATATTCCTCCCTGTACACCTCGATGAAAGACATGGCGGCCGCGAATATAACCGGACCTATCACTATGCCGGGAACTCCGATCATCTGAATCCCGCCTAGAATCGAGAAAAGTATCCATATCGGGCTGATTTCCTCCGATCCCCTCATGAGGTAAGGGCCCAGCACATTATCACATATGCCTATCACAATGATTCCGTAACATGCGATGAACAGAGCGTCTTTAAGCTCAGAAGTCAGCAGCAGAACGATGACCGCGGATGTCCATACCGTAACAGAGCCTATAATGGGAATCATTATCCCGGTTGCAACGGCAAGGCACCATAGAAAAACCGGGAGTCCGGTGAAGTAGAATCCCGGAAAGGAAATGAATGCAACGGCCAGCGAATTAAGCAGCATGCCTCTGACAACGGATCTGCTGACGCCTTTCAGTTTTTTCATTATCTTAACAGTCTGATGCCCGGGCAGAGGGACCGTTCTGATCAGAAACCTTATCATGGCGGGTCCGTCCCTTAAAAAGCAGAACATGGACATGAGAAACACCAGGATGCCTGCCGCAATCTTTATGGTGTTGGTCATGAATGCCGCGCTGATTCCTATTATGAACGACTCGATATGAGATACCTGGCTCATAACCTGCTGTCTTATAGCCTTTTCAGACAGGTGCAGATAATTGTTCGTGTAATAGAATATTTTTTTTATTCCTGCGGGAGGCCTGTCAAAATACCGTGGTATGTCGTGCATCCATACCGAGGTCTCGCTGATTATATATGTGCCGATTATCACCAGCGGAATAAGCACAATTATAATAAATATGGCCACCACCAGAAGAGATGCCGCCGTACGCCTGCCTTTTAAAAGCACAAGGATCCTTTTATAAAGAGGGTACATGAATGCGGCGAAAACCATTGCAAGCAGGATTACACTCACATATGGCATGAATACCAGCACAAGCAGAAAGATCGACAGAAACAGAGCAAAAAAGAAAAACGGTATTTTCTGGTTCACTCACACACCTCTGTCATATGCTGCACCACATCATTTCAGAAATAAACCCTCCCCAGCAGATAGACCGACCTCGGGTAAAGGCCGAATTCCGATTTAACATCAAGTGCAAAATCATGAGTATTGTAAAAAGAGGTTTCCCCGTAAGGGATTGTCCCTCCCAATATGAGTTCCGCCTCGTCGCTTATGCTGTAGATAACGCCAGGACCGAACAGAATGGAGCCGTCATCGAGATTAGCAATCAATACACCCTGAAGTTTAAAAAGCGGTGAAGGTTCTCCCATAACGAATATCCCGGCATAATTCCTGCCCATATACGGGTCCATGATATCCGGATAGTCCAATATGCGCTCCATATATTGATCCGGATTGGATTTGCCGTTTCCGTGATAATAATATTCCAGTATCACATGAAGCGAATTTTCCCACCTCTTGTCTATCCCCAGCGAAATCTGGAAGAAATCCGCATGGGCTTCACCTTCAATCGGATGGGAATAGTTGCCTTCGAGTCTTAACCCCAGACCCGATGCCTCCGCATTAAGCGTCATTCCAAGAAGTCTTCTGGAATCGGTCTTGCCGGCAAACACTGTAATGTCGAGGCTTTTCACATTCGTGCCGCCTCTCAGGATCACAGCGGATTTCTCCCAGGAAGGGTCATTGTCATCATATCCCGCTACACCCAGCGCGGTTATGGTTGAGAGGTCCGTAATGTCATAATCGAAGCGCAATGCATCGACCCCGGGCCTGAATTCCCGATCTACTGCGGTTGCTGAAAAAGGATAGAAAACATCGTTCGGTGTGAATATGAAATTATTGGCAAGGCTTACAGGCTGCCTGCCTGCGGTCAGATTATACCGGTCAGAGTGGTATTTTACGCTCAGCTGGTCGATGTCGCCTATTATCATCGAGCTGTCGGTCTCGGATATTTCCCAGTACAGCTGAGGATAGCGGTACGGGCTGTCCTTCTCTTTGCTGAGATTCGAGAAATACGTCTGCTCGTTCGAGCTAGCATAGATATACCCGTTGAAATCAAGGCGAGTGTTTCCGGCTATTGTCGAATCGAGAAGGAGCCTTGAATTAGCACTGTTAAAGCCCTCGGTGTCATCGGGATAAATGATTTCCGGCTGAGGATAATGGGTGAATCCGCTCATAAGGTCAATTGCAAGGCGCCCTCTGAAATTGGAATTATCCCCCTTGTATTCGTAAAATGCCTCTGCCCTTTCCGGTTGCAGGAAGATTGCCATGGCTATTACAACAAGAACCAGTCTTAAATTGCCATTATCCTGTCTCCTGTCCCCTGTCTCCTGCAATCTTCCTGTCATTCAACCCTCCTGTCCTCTGTTATCTCCCCGTCTTTCATCATGATAAGCCTGTGCGCTCGCTCCATAACCCTTGAATCATGCGTCGAGAAAAGAAACGTTGAGTTGTGGTCGTGATTAAGACGCTCCATCAGCACCAGCAGAGACTCGGCGGTCCTGGAATCCACATTTGCTGTAGGCTCGTCGGCAAGGATAAGGGCCGGGTCCGACACCATGGCCCTTGCAATTGCGACGCGCTGCTGCTGGCCTCCGGAAAGCTGGTTCGGTCTTCTGTCGGCAAGATCCGCCATACCGACTTCATCAAGAATGGCCATAACCCTTTCCCTTCTTTCCTTCTCGTGAATTCCCTGAAGAACCAGCACGAACTCGGCATTTTCATAGGCGGTAAGTACAGGGATAAGGTTGTAGGCCTGAAACACGATCCCGATCCGGTTCATTCTCATAATCGAGAGCTCGGCCTTTGACATTTCGGCTATATTCCTGCCTTCCACCACGATTTTTCCCGAACTCGGGGTATCGAGCGCACCTATCAGGTTGAGAGCCGTAGTCTTGCCCGAACCCGACGGACCGCAAAGGGCTGCAAACTCACCTTTTTTCACCGAAAGAGATATCCCGTTAAGTGCATATGTCTCGACATCACCTGTTATGTATATTTTTTTTACGTCTTCAAGCCTTACGATCTCTTCATTCATCCTTTAACTCCGGAACCTGAATTTGTCCTTTCCTGCTTAAATTATCTTTATCGTCTCGACCGGGTTCGTCCTTGCAGCCAGAAACGCCGGATAAAGGCCGGTTGTCATTATCAGCAGCATTATCGCACCGATGATATTCGCAAGATGTCTGGGGATGATGGCCCCTTTTACAAGGGGCTCGAAAATAATCCCGCCAATAGTATTCTCTCCATTGGAGAGGAAGATGGAAAAATCAATTCCGTAGACATGAAGATACCAGTATACGGGAGCCGTGAGAATAAAGCCCGCAACAAGTCCGGCCACGGCAAGCCAGAATGCCTCGGCCATGACCAGTCTTATGATCTTTCCCGGCGTCATGCCCATTGATATCATTATGCCGAATTCGCGCATCCTTTCAGTCACGCCCATGAGTATAGTGTTCAGGATACCGGCTGAAATCAAAAGAAAAATAAAAATCTGGAATATCACTGACGAGGTCATGTCCATTGTCATGTATCCATAGAAATCGGGCATGAGCACGGACCACGGCAATGAGACTCCGCCGTAATTCTTCGACAGGGGAAGCATCTTTTCCGCTATTTTCTCCGAATCCCATCGCTCTTTGACGTAAACCGCTATATGGCTTGATTCACCGGAATTATATCCTATCTGTGAACGGACAAAACCTATGGGCATTATGACAATATTATTGTCGGCCTCATTCATGCCGGTCGAAAATATGCCAGAAACCTTGACAAGGAAATTGACGACCTGGCCGTGCCTGTCCGTAGTGGTGATCACAAGTTTTTTACCTGGCCTCAAATCGAGCTGCTTCGCCATCAAGGAACCGATAAGCGCATGCGCCCCGTCACCCGGAAGCCCGGAACCCGCTTTAATATGTTTGAAGAAATACATTGTGTCATTTTCTTTTTCCGGATCTATTGCAATATAACCCATTCCTGTCGAATCGGCAGCCGAAGAAGCCATCCCCTGGCCCACAACCCTTTCCCTCAATGCCTTAACACCTTTAAAGCGCGCCAGCTTTTCCATAAGCTCCCGGGTGTTTGATATGACCTTGTCGGACCCCGGATGATCCCTGTAATCCTCGGGTTCGACGGTTATGTGCCCTGCCCCCATGTCGGCGGCGATATCTATCATCCTTCCGTATGAACCGTCCGAAAGGCTTGTAAATACGATCGTCAGCAGGAATCCGAATGAGATTGAAATCAGGGTGATTATTGTCCTGCGTTTGTTCCGCCACAGGTTTCTCCATGCGAGCTTTAATATCATCCGGGTTTCCTCATGTGTAATGAATGGCCCTGATAGGATCCAGTCTGGCCGCCCTTATCGCCGGTATTGCACCGGCCGCCAGCGAAAACACAAACAGCGCCGCAAGGGGAGTAAGAACGGCAAAGGGTGTAAGATAGGAAAAAAGGGCAAGGCTGACGGCCACCCCCGAAATGGTTCCACCGTCCACAAGAACGGAGAGATCGATGCCGTATGTCTGAAGGCTTATTGCAAGAGGTATGCTGAATGCAAGGCCTATAACCGCCGCAGCTGCCGCCTGGACAAGTATTTCCACAATCACCATACAAAAAATATCAAAAGGGGTCACACCCAGGGCCTTCATCATTCCGTATTCACGAATGCGCTCGAAAACGGCCATGAGCATGGCATTGAGTATGACTATGGAGATCGCCGCAGAAGTAATGATTACCAGGAATATCATGACAATATCGAGTATGTTTATAATATTCGCCAGAGCCGGATTAAGCAGCTGCCATGACCTTATGTCCTGGCCCCTGCATATCCCTTCAACTATTCTCAACGCTATATTCGAATCGTATCCGGCAGGTATCATGACTGCTATTTCGTGCGCGCCTTCCGGCATCACCATAAGGTCCCTGAATGTGTTTATTGGCATGATAAATCCGGCACGGTCGGTTATTTCACTAACGGATTTGAGAATTCCCCTCACCCTGAACAGATCATTTGCAATCGACCCGTCGGCGGCCTGCGAGACTATGACTATCTCATCCCCGATGCCTGCGGAAAGGCTTCTGGCAAGCCTTTTGCCGATCACGACCCCTTTCGGATCCGCATTATCAAGCCATTTGCCGTCCATCAGCTGCCGGGGCATCTTAAACGCCCAATTCTCCGCTGAAGCGTCCACACCCTCTATCAGAACGCCGGCCGAAGACTCATCCTTTGCGGCAAGCCCGCTTGAGAACAGCCTTGGAACGGCCTTGAAACCTCTTGAGTCGATGGCCCTGATATAATCATCCGGGCTGCTGATCATTTTATAAACGGATCTCGTCTCGAGGTACCCCGGGGCATGAACCTGGATACTGCCCATCTGCATGGAAACTGCATTATCAGCCATGCCCCTGCTGTATCCGTCAGTCAGACTCAGGTATATAATCATCATGCCAAGCGCAAAAGCCATTACAAGAGTGGTTATGGCGCTCCTTCTTCTAGCCCTGAAGACGTTCCTGAAAGAAAGCTTTATGATGCTTGCCGGTTTCAATCCTATCTCCTCAGTTCGGCAATGGAAAAAAATCCTTTCTTGAACGAAACATCGAATGTCAGATCGCTGTATATGACCTCGGTATATTCACCGGGCTTATCCAGCGGGGACATTACAATCCTTGTTGGTACCAGCCTTCCCGAGACGGTCTTGTAATCAGAGCAGGTCATTATCCTTACGATTTTTCCATCCTCGTCGTAGTATGTGTTCTTTACGGGCATCCAGTCCGAGGCACGGGCCACAACTACAATTTTTCCCCATACGACCGGGGCATCGGGCTTAGGTGTGAGTGTTATCTCGATAACATCCTCCGAGTCGCGTCTGCCCTGAAAAGTTATCCTGGCATTGTAGTCTTCGGATAGCCTGCTTCCCTTCACGAGGTCGTCATTATTAAAGTGGCTGCCCATCCATGACCCCATCATCATGGCGGAAGTAAGCTTGATCGTCCTGTCCGTCTTGGGAAGATAATTATAAATCTCGTCAAATACCTTAAGGGTGGCAGTTCCCTGCTCCTTCATCGGCAGAATGACCTTCACGAGGGAATAGTCCTTTCCCTGCGAGTACACATCCATTGTAAGGGACCTCTTCCAGTTCGATGTTTTGACATTCATAACCATCTTTCCCTTTGAGGAAGTCCCGCGCCACAGGTCGTCCTGTTTCGCAAGCACTTCATGGGCCTCAGGAGTCTTTGCCCCGAGCATCGCAAAAACAGCAGCCATAACGGCAAACAGACACATCCTTCTCGAATTCATGCATCCTCCGCAGAAAAGATATTCATTCAGTGACAAGTCCTATACCATTTTATTTTTATTAAACGCAGACCTTTTGTAATAATAAATTATTCAAGTCAGTCCACAATATATTCCGATATATAAAAATATTTCGGTTCAAAAAAGGTGAGCGTTATGACCACTTCGAAACGGCTTGAGAATGCCCTTCTTACAGGCAATACCGCTGATGAAGAAGCATCAAAGCTCAAGGCTGCATTCGAGCTCAATCCCGGCGCACTCTCCATATCGACATTCGACGAGGGAGTATTCATAGAGGTCAATGATAATTTCTCACGCATATCAGGCTATGAGAAAAATGAGATCATCGGCAGAAGCGCCTTTGAAATAGGCTTCTGGAAAGATCCTCAGGACGGCCTGCGGTTGAGGAAACTGCTGGAAACAGAAAAAACGGTCCGGAATTTTGAATTCGAGACCAGGAAAAAGAACGGTGAATCCGCCTGGATACTTCTTTCAGGAACGCTTATCAGCTTCGGAGGCAGGCGGTGCATATTCGCTCAGTCTATCGACATTACCGAAAAAATCGTTGCGGAAAAGGCCATTAAGGCCAAGACCGAGGAGCTTGACCAGTTTTTTACAAGTGCACTCGACCTTTTGTGCATTGCGGATACCGACGGCTATTTTATCAGGCTTAATCCGATGTGGTCAGAAGTGCTCGGCTATCCGCTCACCGAACTTGAAGGCAGGCGCTTTCTCGACCTGGTCCACCCGGATGACATTTCATCGACAATGGAAGCAATAAAAAAGCTGGACAGCGGAACCAATGTGCTCAATTTCAGCAACCGCTACCGTGCAATTGACGGCTCCTGGCGATGGCTCGAATGGAGATCCTTTCCGTACGGCAACAAGCTCATATATGCAGCAGCAAGGGATGTGACTGAAAGGATAATGGCGGAAAAGGCTCTCAGAGAAAGCGAGGAAAAGTATCGTATAATATCCGAAAACACGGGCGACGTCATATGGGTGCTCGACCCTTTATCAGCGAAATTCACATATGTCAGTCCTTCGGTAGAACGGCTGAGGGGTTTCACGCCCGAAGAGGTAATGTCCCAGCCACTCGAAAATGCCCTCACGCCCGAATCCTTTACCAGACTTGCCAATGAACTGCCGGGTGCGATTCAGGCTGTCGAATCAGGAGACGAAAAGGCAAGGGTACGTTTCGATTATGTCGACCAGCCGCACAAGAACGGTTCAATCGTAAATACCGAGGTAGTCACCACTTTTCTCACCGGAGACGATGGAAAAGTGATTCATATTGTAGGCGTCTCGAGAGACATAACCGAGCGCAAGGCCAATGAGGAAACTCTGCGTGAAGTCCAGAAACTGGAAAGCCTTGGCGTGCTTGCCGGAGGCATCGCTCATGACTTCAACAACCTGTTGATGGTGATACTCGGGAATATCGACATGAGCCTGATGTCAATACCTGAAAATTCACCTGTGGTTAAAAATCTGAAGGCCGCTGAAAAGGCATGCCAGAGTGCAGCCGACCTGACCAAGCAGATGCTGGCATATGCCGGGAAAGGCCAGTTTTTCCCGCAGGAGATAAGTTTCGAGGACATTATTTCAGAAATTGAAATGGTCATGTCAATTTCCATATCCAGGAAGATCAGCCTCAAATGCAGGATAGATAAAGCTGTTCCCGGCATAATAGCCGACCCGGGACAGATGAAGCAGATGATCATGAATCTTGTAATGAACGCATCCGAGGCGATAGGAGACAGACAGGGGGACATCACTGTTTCCATCGGAATATATGATCCAACGGCAAGCACTTCGAAGAAGGGTACGGTATTCCTCGAGAAAAATCTCATTCCGGGTTCATACGCCTTTATTGAAGTTGCAGATACCGGTGAAGGAATCGATGACAAAAGCATCCCCAAGATATTCGACCCGTTCTTCACCACCAGGTTCACAGGCAGGGGGCTGGGGCTTTCCGCTGTCATGGGCATTGTGAGAAGCCTTAAAGGCGCAGTGAGGGTAGATAGCCAGACAGGCAAAGGCTCTGTATTCACCGTTTACATTCCTGCCGCAACCCCAAGGAAGAATTCCATAAAAACCGGGCCGGAAGTCCAGCGTAAAACTGTCCTTATCGTCGATGATGAGGAGGACGTCGTGAGACTTGGCTCTCAGATGCTTGAAAATCTAGGTTATATAGTAATGGGAGCGAAAAACGGAGCCGAAGCCCTCGAAATTATCAGAAATCATGAGGCAGACGGCACAACCCGGATTTCTGCGATTATCCTTGACATAGGCATGCCGGTCATGAACGGCGAAGAACTTTATGAAGAGCTGATGAAGATGGGCTGTGATATCCCCATATTCATTTCAAGCGGTTATGGTGAAACATACGTCGAAGAACGCTTCAAGGGCAGCAAGGTGGCCGGAATGCTTCATAAGCCCTATAAATTCGAAGCACTCAAAAAAATGCTGGAGGATTATTTTACCATCTGAAGAAGACACTTTGATCCGGAGGCGGCTGAGTGGATGTAAAAACCCTGTTCATACTCAATATCCTGATAGCCTATCTCATGGGCGGCACTATGCTCATCTTCATGCGCCTGCAGAAAACGCACAGGGGGTTCGGCTGGTGGACTGCCACCGCCATCATGGCAGGCGCAGGATACTCTCTTGTACTTGCAAGGATTTTTTTCAAAGGCCCTATAGCTGATTTCCTGACATTCGTTATCGCAAATACGTTTATATCGAGTCTCCTGCTTTTCAGGCTTCAGGGCGCGAGAAGATTTTTCGGACATGGCAGTATATCACCCGCATACCTGATAATTCCTGCCCTGGTTTTCATTTCATATTGTTATTTTGTCTACATTACGCCTGATGTCCCGAAGCGTACGTTTTCATCGAGCCTGTTCATATCGTTATCTGCATTTATTCTGGCAAGAGAGTTCATCATAAACAGAAAATCGGGAAGCACTCTGCTCAATCTGATCATAGCGTCAATGAACATTTTTTTCGGACTGACCTTTTTTTCAAGAGGTTTATATATCCTTATCTCCCGGGATTACCGGTTTTTATCAAACAATCCTTTGGATATGGCGTTCTTCACAATGCTGCCCGTTTTCGAAGTGACATGGAATGTATTTTTCATACTTCTGAACAGTCAGCGGACATATTACGACCTTGATGCGGCAATGAGGGAAAAAGTAAAGGCGGATGAGGCAGCAATAGCCGCAAATACGGCCTACCGTGAAATATTCGATAATGCCAATGACGCCATCTTTATTGACGATATGAATACCGGCTCCATGATTGACGTCAACAAAAAGATGGTTGAAATGTACGGTTACAGCCGTGAAGAGGTCCTTAAAATCGACATAGGAACGTTAAGCTCCGGAGAACCCGGGTATACTCAGGAGGATGCAATCGGTCTGGTTAAAAAAGCGATTGAAGGTCAACCTCAGGTATTCGAGTGGAAAGCCAAAGACAAGAGCGGCCGCATATTCTGGGTAGAAGTCAACTTGAAACGTGTTTCACTGGGTGGCATCGACAGGGTTCTCGCCATAGTCAGGGACATTGACGACAGGAAACGCATCGAGGAGGAACGCAGGAAAAACGATGAAAAACTCCAGCAGGTGCAGAAACTGGAGAGCCTGGGTGTGCTTGCCGGAGGCATTGCGCATGATTTCAACAACCTGCTCATGATCATCCTCGGCAATATCGACATGAGCATGATGTCGGTCCCACCGGATTCCATCGTGGCTAAAAACCTGGAAAACGCTGAGAACGCCTGTATCAACGCAGCCGAACTTACGAGACAGATGCTTGCTTATGCAGGCAAGACACAGTTTGCTGTTCGGGATGTGAACTTGAACGAGATTATTTCAGATATGGACACGGCCGTTTCTGTGGCTGCGTCAAAGAAGGCGGAGATAAGATACTGCCTCTATGAAGAACTCCCTTGCTTTACTGCCGACCCGGGTCAGATAAAACAGCTGTTAATGGCCCTTGTGATGAATGCAGCAGAGGCTGCAGGTGAAAACGAAGGCTTCATAACCGTTAAAACAGGTGTTTGCGTTTATAAAGATATAACATCGGGAAAGAAAAAGATATTCCTTGCTGAGAATCTCAAGGAAGGTGAATACGTATTTCTTGAGGTTTCCGATACGGGTTGCGGAATTGAAGAGGAAATGCTGACGAAGATTTTTGACCCGTTCTTCACGACAAAATTCGTTGGAAGGGGTCTGGGTCTGGCAGCGGCAATGGGAATCATAAAAAGCGTAAACGGCGCAATCAGTGTGGAAAGCAGTCCCGGCAAAGGCTCTGTCTTCACATTCTATTTTCCTGTTTCTGAAATTCGAGAAAAAAAGGAAAACAAACTCCAGCGGAGAAAGACAGTACTTCTTGTTGATGATGAGGACAGTGTCCTTGAAATCGGCGCACAGATGCTTGAAAAGCTCGGATTTGAAACAATCACGGCAAAAAACGGGGCGGAGGCGCTCGATATCGTGAAAGACCGTACCTGTTCCGGCTCCCCCATATCATTCATTATTCTGGATATAGGCATGCCTCTCATGAATGGGGATGAGACGTATGCCGAAATCGTAAAGGTTGATGAGAAAATTCCTGTCTTTATTTCGAGCGGCTATGGAGAAAACGACATAACCAAGCGTTTCAGCGACAAGAAGATCGAGGGTATGCTTCACAAACCCTACAAGCTAGAGGACATGAGGAAACTTTTTAACGGCTTCTCAAACAGTGATGCCGTGAAGTAATGACAAATATCCTGACATTCATACACAGAGGTAATTATGGCCGAAGATTCGCATGAACAGATGGAGGGCCTGGAAGACCGGCATTATTATCATCAGGGAAGAGAACCTAAGGTTGTTTTATTCATAAAAAACGGTTCATATTCAGGGCTCGTTGACAACTACTGGCGGAACGGACTTACGATCAGCCTGTCCGCGGAACTGCCCGTGAACCCGAACGAGACGATAAAAAGCATTTTTTTCGAACAGCTCGGTAAAGACTACATCATCGAAGGGATGCGCGTGCTCAACTATTCATGGAACGGGGCCACAGGGACGGGAACACTCGAGCTATACGCTCCCGATCCGGAAACAGAAAACCTTTTTGAAAAGATTTTCGACGCACTGTTCGAGAAACCCCCCGATGACCCTGTCGACAGGTTTGAAAACAGTAATATGCCGCAATATACCGGCAGGGAGCATTATTCAATGGATGCCATGAAGGCTCGCCTGGAATGGGTCAGGGATGTTTCCGGCGCACAGCTCAAGCACCTGCCAAAAAGCATGTTCACGCCTGAAAACGTGGCGGGAAACATAGAAAACTATATTGGCGCCGTGCAGATTCCGGTCGGCATTGCAGGACCCATAAAGATATCAGGCACCTATACCCACGGCTTCATCCCGGTACCGATAGCTACGACTGAAAGGACTCTAGTCAATTCGATCTGCCGTGGCGCAAAGGCATGCAACGCATCAGGAGGCATCACCACATATGTTACGGGACAGAGCATTTACAGGGTGCCGGTTTTCTTCTGCAGGGACATGTTCGGCGCCATCAATCTTGAGAAATGGATAGTGGCAAATACCGACCTGATAAAGACTGCAGCTGAAAGCATAACCTCGATTGCAAAGATAAAGGATATCAAACCCTACACCTACGGGGATTCGGTTCATGTAAGGTTCACTTATACGACAGGCGATTCATCCGGCTGGAACATGACATCGTCCTGCACCTGGATGGCATGCGAGTTCATAGCAGGTCAGGCCGTGGATAATCCAGCGCTCAAATATGAAGGATACAACCTTGAAAGCAATATGAGCGGCATCAGAAAGGCTAATTTTCAGAGCCTTATCCAGGGCATGGGCGTAAGCGTGATGGCTTCATGTTTTTTGCCGGAGGATATAATAAAAGAGAACCTTCACTGTTCGATAAAGGAATTCATGCGAAGCTACAATGCCTTTGAACTCGGTGAAGTGCAGATCGGTACACTCGGGAGAAACTACAACTTCGCCAGCGCGGTTGCAGGAATATTCACGGCCACAGGTCAGGATATCGCCTGCGTACATGACTCGTCCATCGGAATTTTCCAGGCCAGAGCCGAAGAAGACGGGATCACCTTTTCCGCATATCTGCCGTCGCTTGTAATCGGTACGGTGGGTGGAGGGACAAGGCTTCCGACCCAGCGTGACTGTTTGAAGCTTCTTGCATGCTACGGCGAAGGAAAATCATTCAGGCTTGCTGAAATTATCGCATCGGCCTGTCTGGCTCTGGATATCTCAACAGCGGCATCCATCGCCACAAACGAATTCGGAGGAGTCCAGGAAAAGGGTGAGCCTTCGAGACAGGCAAAATACCTGACACGATCTGATCTGACTCCTGCGTTTTTTTCATCGATGCTGCATGGAAGTGAAACCTCCGTCGAGTCGGTGGAGGAATATCCTTTCGGCTGCAACTCGGCCATAATATCAAATCTTGCCCAGAGCACAATGAACATACAGGGATTGTACAGGTTTGTCCTGAAGCTCAAGGCACCGGAAGGGCCATGCAATGTTCCGGCAGTGCTGAAGGTCAAAACCGCTGATGTAGAGCTCGTCGACATGGCGGTGAATCTTGCCCGTCTGTCAGGGGAAGACCGTCTGCCGGGTCTTATTGAGTCGCATGCCCCGATTTTCGGTTTCGAGAGAAGCCAGGAAAGGGAGGCCAATTTCTACCGGCATGCGAAACCGGAAATCCTGCAGTACTGCCCGAAGATTTACGGCACCATGATCGACCTCAAAAGAAACATCTTTTCCATACTTATGGAAGACCTTTCGGAAATGAGCCATCTTGACACGGTCAATAATATCTCCGCCTGGAGCGAATCCGATATCATTGACGTCATAAACGACATGGCCTGCATGCACAGCATATATCTCGACAGGTTCGGGGACGTTCCGAGGCAGATGCACATCAATATGCTCACACCGGAATACGCCGGCAGCACATCGGAATTTCTCATAGACCTCACACAGTACAATCACAGAAGATACCCCGGCATGATTACCAGGGAAATGGAGCTCTTTTTCACCGACGTCCTGAGGGAAGCGCCATCATTCGCAACCCAGATGAATGAATTTCCATCCACCCTTACGCACAATGATTTCAACATCAGGAATCTGTGCCTCAGACCCCCCGGAAAAGGATCCAGGCCAAGACTGGTTCTATACGACTGGGAACTTTCGGCCTTCCAGAATCCACAGACTGACCTGCTGGAGTTTCTCATTTATACACTGCCCCACGGCACCGGGATCAGCGTTTATGACGTTTTCACCGACAGATACATCGACAGTCTGTCAAGATGCTCCGGCAGGGTTTTTGAAAGAAAAGCCTTCATGCGCATCATGTATCTTAATGCATTGAAGATGGCTGCAATAAGATTCAACCTCTATCTGCTGGCTCATAATGTGGCGCATTTCCCTTTCCTGGAAAGGGTATACGGAAACCTGGCTGATTATATCAAACAGAAAAGAGGAATTGTTTGAACAAACAAGAACATGCGTTTACATAAGTGTGATTTTCTGTGCGGTCAACACCGGCTGCAGGTGTTGACCGCACTTGAAATTATCTCACATCATACACCGAAGAGCTGATCAAGTCCGAGCTCTCTCATTTTTGCCGGTGTCGGTTTTCCCGTATCCTGCTCCCAGCCGACGGACTGGAAGAAGTATCCCTGGAGCATATCTATGTCTACGGTCTTTCCTTTGTTCGGCCCAGATGCCAGCGGCTTCTTACCTATGGCAAGCGCATGCACTTTCTGATCCTGAGGTGTAATTCCTTCGCGCACGTTGAACGCCTTGCGCAGACTCAGTATCCTCTCTCCGGTTTCATAATACTCATCCGCGCTCATTTCCCATCCGGTGACGGCGTTCAGATATTCGAACAGGGGAAGTGCGGATGTAATCCTGCCGAACAGACACATGCCGCATCCGTTCATAAGCTGCATGTAAATGCTTGACGCCGCGTAGAGGTATGCATTCTTCTGATTTTCATTCAGTGCTCGTTTGAGCGCCCTCTGCACCTTGGGCACCATATCCTGCACCCTGAAGAGGTTGGCGTGCATATAACAGCCTATGGTATGGCGGCCCGGAGTCGGTTCGCACTGGTATGCAATCGCATATCCGGCGTCGTTTCTGGGGTCGTGCAGTGGAAGTTCCTGCCCGCCGGCATGTACAGCATAGGCCTCGGAGCCCTTGCCTATCCTTTCGCTGGCCCTTTTCACCCCGTCTGCCAGCAGATCGCCCAGGCCTTCGCGGTTTATGATCATTTCCGTTAGCTTAAGGATCGATTCACCATTGCCCCATTTGAGTGCTATTCCACCGGTATCCTTCACTGACAGAATGCCGTGTTCGAAACAGTCGATTGCAAAAGCGCACGCTGCGCCGGTAGATATTGTATCGATTCCTGCCCTGTTGCACATCTCGTTGAGTTCGATCAGCGTGTCTGAATCGTCAACCAGTGTCAATCCTCCGAAGGCGCCTACAGTCTCATACTCTATCTTGTGTCCTTGTGTCCCTGCGTACCGGCCTTTTTTTATGTCGATTATACCTCCGCATCCCAGCGGGCATCCCTGGCAGGCATACTTTTTCTTCTGCCGCTTAAGGATGCTCTCGTCGGAATTCTTGGCCGCGCTCTTCATCGTATAGTCCGTATATCCTACCCCGCCCCAGTTCTTGATTGGCGTATCGCCTGTCATGAAGGAGTACACAAGGTTCCCGGTCGTACCGTATTTCTTGAGTATCTCGCGCACCATGGACGGGTGGGCAGGAACGGACATCCCTGTCCAGTAGATCATTTTAGTGACGATGTTATTGAGCAGTCGCAGCGATATGCGGTCAGCCAGCTTGGACTGTTTGAATTCCTTCATATATTCAGAGTTTATCGCCTTGAGTTTTTCCGGATAGGCCACAGGCACTTTCTTGTTTCCGCGCACTGCAACAGCCTTGAGCTTCTTGCTGCCCATGACGGCGCCGAGCCCTGACCGCGCCGCAATCCTGCCTCCGTCGTGAACTACACCGGCCAACCTTGAAAGACGTTCGCCGCTCTGGCCTATACAAGCTACTTGAACCTTTTTGTCGCCAAGAATCTCTCTAATTGACTCTTCAGTCTCTATTGCATCTTTTCCCCAGAGAGATCCTGCGTCCTTGATCTCTATACCCGATTCGGTAATCAGTACCCATACCGGTTTTTCAGCCGCACCGGTAAAAAATACCGCATCATATCCGGCCGCCTTCAGTTCCTTCGACAGGAATCCGCCTGAATTGGCGTCCCCCCATCCGCCGGTGAGAGGCGATTTGCCGACCACCATAAAACGTCCGGCAAAGAAACATCCCGTCCCGGTCAGCAGTCCCGTACAAATTCCCACATGGCTTTCCGGAGAAAGGGCATCGATCCCCGCAGGCTGACGTTCCGTGATCACGGCAGCTCCAAGTCCGTATCCTCCCAGATACTTCCTGTAAAAATCATCTCCGGGTTCTACGACTTCCGTCTTGCCGGTCGTCAGATTGATTATGCAATACTTACCGACATAACCGCCTTTGGGAACCGTGTTTCTATTTGTTTCCATAAAAGTCTCCTTTCATCCTTGTAATATACAGCCTTATTCCTGAATTCCCATATGTTTCAGGAACAGGAAATCCACAATTTTCTGAGGCAGACTGGACATGATCGCCAGATTGATCGTATCCTTCCGGGTTATCTGATTATGCAGTTTCGGATTCGGAGACTCAACAACCTCTGCTATCCTTTGAGCGGCCTGAAACGGTGTCGGTGCGCTTTTCAATATCTCGCTGTTCTTGGTGGAGAATTTGACCACCCTCTCATAATAAGGCGAGTCCTTTGGCGGCCTCGTATGGCTCTTTGCCGCAAACTGGGAAGAAACCTGACTCGGTTCCACTAGAGCTACTTTTATCCCGAAAGGCTCGACCTCATATCTCAGAGAACATACCAGTCCTTCGACGGCATATTTCGCCGCCGAATATATCGATTCGAATGGAAACGGCATGCGGCCTACCATGGAGGCCATAACAACAAGCTTGCCTGCCCTGTTTTTCCTCATGGAAGGAATGAATGCCTGGAGCAAGGCGGCCGCACCGAATACGTTTATCTCGAAATTCCTGACCGCCTTTTCAAGATCGACCTCTTCAAAGGGTCCGAAAAACCCCACTCCGACATTGGAAAGCACGGTGTCCACATGGCCGAATTCCTTGAGAACTTCATCCCTGAACCTGAAGATGCCTGGACGATCGGTTATGTCAAGCGGGACAAGATAATGCTGGACGCCTTTTCCGCCGAGTTCTTTTTTTAGTGACTCAAGTCCATCCTTATCCATGTCGAATCCTGCGATAGACATTCCCTTACCGGCAAGGATTTTTGCAACCTCACGACCCATACCCTGCGCCAGTCCGCTTATCACCACTACCTGATTCATATATCCTCCTTAATAGGAACTTCGTTCTCATTTGATCCTTTATTGAAAGCCAATATTTATTATTTGGAATTGAATGTAATTTGACCATAAACCTGAAATACCCGGATGATCCGACTCCTTATTGCTTATAAGTCCTTCAGCCTTAAAGGTTTTCAGATTGGAATAAAACCGGGCATGGTTAATTGGCCAGACAGGTTTGAATGACCTTTCAATCCGCTTTTTAATCTCACACACGTGTATGCCCCTGCAATGAAACAAACCGGATATCGCATGTCCAACCGCCATATATAAAGGCCTCCAAACATGGTATATATATTTTATATATATCTAATGTATATATGTCAACTTTGAATTATTCCTGTTGGGTGTTGGCTGTATAGATGAAGATAATTTGATTAATTAGTCGATATCACGGACTTTTCGAATCAATGTTATGATTTGGATTCTCCACAAAAAAAATTTCCTTATGAATCTTAATCAGGCTCAGGTTTTACGAATCTTCGTATCATTTTCTATCACGCAATCATTTTAATCTTCATGCATATTGTTCCTCTGCAAGAACCTTCTTTAACATTCCGGCAAGATTATCAATCTTGTATGGCTTCTGGATAAAACCGGAAAGGCCGTATTCCGGAAAACGATGCACTACATCGTGCTCGCTGAAGCCGCTGCTTACTATGACCTTCACTTCGGGTTTAACGAGCTTCATTTCACGGTAGGCCTCATCTCCGCCCATATGGGGCATTGTCAGGTCAAGAATTACACAGACGATCTCATCCTTGAATGCATTGAACACATCGAGGGCTTCCTTGCCGTCGGCAGCCAGAACAACGTCGAATTCCATGCCTTCGAGTATCTGGCGGCCCAGAGATCTTATGGGCTCCTCATCATCAACCAGCAGTATGGTACCGCTTCCTTTCCAGTCAGCATCATGAACATTAACTTCCTCCGGTAAAAAATCTTCATAATGCACCGGAATCGGCAGCAGCACCTTGAAAACCGTTCCCTTGCCGGGCTCGGTCAAGACCGACAAACCTCCGTTGTGGCTTTTTATAATCCCCTGCACGGCTGAAAGGCCCAGCCCCCTGCCTGTAAATTTTGTTGTGAAAAACGGATCGAATATCTTCGAAAGTGTCTCATGATCCATTCCGCAGCCGGTGTCCGCGACTTCAAGATACACATAATGCCCTTCCGGGAGATCACCGTTCATCCTGTTTTCAATCATGAAACTGCCGTCGCATTCGATTATTCCGGTGGATATATTGATAACCCCGCTTTTATCGCCCACGGCTTCGGATGCGTTGATTACAAGGTTCATAATTATCTGCTGCATCTGTGCTACATCAATCTCTACAAGGGGCAGCCCCTTTGCCAGATTATAATTCAAAACAGCTTTCTTTGATATCGACACATCAAGTATGCCGGTCATTTCCCTTACCAATTCCGAGATATCGACAGGCTTGACCACGAACAGGCCTTTCCCTGAATATGCAAGCATCTGCCTGCAGATTTCGGCTGCTCTTATAGATGCCTTATTTATATTTTCCAGCCGCAGCCTCAAGGTTGACGATTCAGGAGCTTCATCAAGGGCAAGCTCCGTATTGCCGAGAATGGCTGTAAGTATATTGTTGAAGTCATGTGCTATTCCCCCGGCAAGAATTCCTATGGATTCAAGCTTCTGGGAATGGTGAAGCTGCAGTTCGAAGCGTTTCTGCTCTTCCTGAGCATTCTTTATTCCGGTGATATCGGCAATCGTGGCAAGGATATTGGTATTGCCGTTGATGGTCATCACCTCAGCTGAATAAAGGCCGGTGATGGTCTCCCCCGTTTCCTTCCTGAACTGAAATTCCCTGCTGCTTATTCTTTTGTTTGCCGCCAGGTCTTCAATAACAGAGGATCGCTCATCCATATTCACCCAGAGCTTGATTTCAAGAGTCGTCTTTCCGATAACATCCTCGCGGTTGAATCCTGTAATATTGATGAACCCTTCATTGACATCCAGAATACGCCCGTCATTGAAATCGGTAAGCATGATTGCATATGGTGACGATCTGAAAACTGTTTCAAACTTGTCTTCGCTTTCCCTGAGTTCATTCAGAGTACGCTGCGAATTGACGAACAGAAGGCTTATGCCGAGCCCTATATTGAAAACAGGGGTGGTAAAGAACAGGATGATATTGAAAAAAACAGGGTCCAGCATTCTGTATTCGGGCATGAACAACCAGAAGGTGGAACGTAAAAGCAGCACAAATCCCCATGCAAGATTGATCAACCCCACAGCAATATACAGTATGTTCCTTTTTCCGCTCCATCGGAAAAACACGGCCGAGGTGAAAGCAAAAACAAAGAACATCACAGCAGAAAAGACAAGGTTTCTCACTGCAACCGCATCATTCCAGATAAGGAAGTAGCTCATGACAGCCAGCGTGACTGCGGGAAGCAGATAAAAGGACTTCCAGAGCTTTTTTGCGAGGACGAATCTGAATGTGCCGTCGAGCCTTATAACGATTGCGAGTATCAGCAGAAAGTTCTGCAGGAAAAAAAATTCAAAGGAAAGAAACCTGTTTGATTCAACATCCGGAATACCCCTTGCAGCCATTGACAGGTATGCAAGAAATAATACCAGTGATCCTGCCTGCCAGTGACCGAAACCATAATAGGTTTTCTGGGTCTTTTCATAAAATATGAACATCAGCCATATGCTGAAACTGACAACAGCTTCACTCATAATCAGGGTGTTGATATCAATCATAAATGCTCCTTATCGTGCCCGATTACTTTGTCATCTTCCCAACAAATAACATTTAAAAAACAATGTTCTGGCAAACCGGATTCCTCCGTAAGCTTTCGAAACAGATATCGGCTATCCGGATGAAAATATTTAAATAATTTTTCACCTCCTGAAAGGTTTCATTAGCCATGTATTCCGGCGGATCGTTCAAGGAGGAAAGGGATTTCGTAGAGGTTATAAGGAATTATTTCACTTCAACGATATTCATCGCTGTTGTTTCCGCAATGATCCTGTCGAAAATCGATATTCCCGAAGATCATTTTACAGCCACAATCCAGGAGGAATTAAAAACGGTTCAGTGCTCGCTGGCAGTGATCTCGGCCATAATTCTCGGGCAGCAGCTTTCTTTCCAGCCGATGAAGGGGTTATGGGCGCTTATCACCTTTTCCATTTTCATCCAGATGCTGTTCCAGGTATGTTTCTGCAGTGCTGTTTCAAACATCCCGGGAGTCAATCATGTGAACAGGGATATCCTTGTCCTCTCAAGCGCCATGCCTGCAGCCCTTCCTGGCCCGGTTTTCGCAACTCAATATGACTGCGCGGCCAGGACGGCAACCCTGCTGACGTTCACCCACATCGTCATCAGCCCGGTTGTCGTTCCGGTTGTCTTTACTTTGTTCCCATAAGACGTGTAATTGCGGCTGCTGTGTTATCCCGCAGGCTTCATTATCCAGAAAACAGAAACAATAACGGCAAGGGCCGGGAATATCACATAGAAAATACCCTTCGGCTTCGGGAACGGAACCTTAAGCAGAAACAGAACGCCCACAGCCGCATATGAGGCGCGGACCGTCCAGATGTATGAAGGTCCGGAAAGCATAAACTTCACAGAAAAGACAAGCGGGAATATCATTGCCGAGAATGTGACTGGCAGGCCGGTATAAAACTTGACCGGCCCTTCCCCGATAAGACCTGAGATATTGAAATGTCCGAGCCTCATGGCTGCGGCACAGCAGTAAGCTGTCAACAATATATGATCAACAGGCGAATTGAACCCAGAGTGAAGTGCGATCATGGCGGGTGCCGCACCGAAATTGACAATATCGTTTATCGAGTCGATCTCTGCACCGAATGCCTTTTCCTGTTCGTTCAAATCGAACCTGCGTGCTATGAAACCGTCGAACAGATCGGATATGCCGGCCCATATCAGGCAGACAAGGGCATATCCTATATAACCGTTAAATGAAAAAATGCATGACGCCATACCGAAAATGAGCGCCAGAAAAGAAACAGCAGTAGGAATGTTATAGACTCCCAGAAACATAGTCTTACCCCTTCGGCAAGCCCGCTATAAAGAAGCTTTAGATTCAAATTATCCCTTGCTCGTAAAGTTCGCTTTTCAGATAGGCATAGTAAATCGGCGCGGCGATAACTCCCGGGATGCCGAAAGCGGCTTCCATGAATATCATGGTAACAAGCAGTTCCCAAGCCTTTGAATTGATCTGGGAACCCACAATCTTCGCATTCAGAAAATATTCCAGCTTATGTATTAAGATCAGAAATATTAGTGAAGATACGGCAATTCCCGGAGATATGCTCAAGCTGACTACAACTATGACCGTATTCGAAATAAGGTTTCCTATTATCGGTATCAGGCCCACAAGAAAGGTCAGGGCAATCAGGGTCTTGGCAAAAGGAAGGTGAATGCCCAGAAGCGGCAATGCAACTTCTATATAAAACCACGTAAAGAATGTATTCAGCGCCGAAATTCTCACCTGGGCAAAAACTATGCGCCTGAATGCCATATGAAACATGTAGACCCTCTTGCTCAGGGCCAATGTGAAAGGCTTTTCAGCAGGGTCATGAGTGACTTCACTCAAAGAAACGATGACGCCTATTATCATGCCGATGAGGATCATGGTCACCCCGCGCGCCGCCTGTTTACCTGCCATCGGCAACTCATAGGCATGCTGGTTCAGCCAGGCTATTGCAGACTCTTTCATTCCTTCAGCATCCTGGGGGATATATGCCATCAGCCAGTCAGGGATAAGCCTGTGCGAACCGCCGATGATCTCTGCCATCTTTCTGAACAGATTGGAGACATTATCCGAACCGCTCCTTAAAAACGATATGGCGCCCCATGAAACGCTTATAAGAATTGCGATCACGACAACGGAGATAGCCGCAACAACAACGGCTTTTGCACGCGAGCTTCCAAGATACCTTCCTGTTACATACGGGGAAAGGCTGTGGACGATTTCATAAACCAGGAAACCGGAAATAAGTGCGCCTAGCAGATGAAGCTTGAGCACAAGTATAAGCATTAAACATGCAAGTATCCACGCGATTATATCGCTTGCTGCAATACGTCCGGTTTTTTCAGTATCAGTCATTAAATAAAGTCCTGTCCCGTTTTCTGGCATTCTTTACTTGCCGGCAAGAATATGCGCACGGATTATAGGTTAATTTACAGACCTCGTAAAGATGAGTTCAAAGCACAGACCGTAATTCCGTAATAAAGGGCAGTGTTCTGATATCAGGCGCTGTTTCAGCGTCATTTGTTTTTATCTCTGGCCAGCGATGCAAACATACCGGCAATACAAAGCATTGAATTAAGAATAAAGCACAGACGTACAGCCTGTATGAACCTCGGATAATACTGAGGTGTTATCTCGACACGGCCGATCATCATTGTGAATATCATCATCACGACAGCCATGCTTATGGTCTGGCCGGTAAGTCTCATGGTGGCAAGCATGCCTGAGGCTACGCCGTAAGCGCTTCTGTCCACAGATCCCATGATCGCATTCGTGTTCGGAGAAGAAAACAGGCCCAGTCCGGCACCAAGTATGAGAAGTGACCCGGCTGCATACAAAGTATCCGATTTATCCGAAAGGAAAATGAGAAAGAAAAGCCCGAGGGCGGTAACAGCCATTCCCAGCGATGAAAGTATCCTGGCGCTTATCTTATCCGACAGCCTTCCTGAGAGAGGAGCAATGACGGCCATTACAACAGGTGAGGCAATAAGGACCAAACCGGCTTCCTCAGGCGACATGCCTTTTATGTACTGCAGGTAAAGGCTCATGATGAATCCAGTGGCAAATGTGGCGGCATAATTTATGAGCGCCGCAATGTTGGAAAAAAGGAAAATTCTGTTTCTGGTAAAAAGCTTAAGATCGATCAGAGGGCTGGATGATTTGCCTTCCCATAAAATGAAGGCAGCCAGCAAAGAGCCCCCTGCGACAACCAGAAAATACCCCCTGCCCGGCATGAGGGAAAACCCGTATATCGCCAGAAACAGTCCCAGCGCATATGTGAAGGAGCCTGTATAATCCATGGCGCATTTCTGAATGCATCCGTCTTCGGAAGACGTTATCCTGATGGCGAGAAAAAAGGCAGCAACTGAAAACGGTACGGTTGCAAGAAAAATCATCCTCCATGAATAGTGCTCGGTCAGCCATCCTCCCAGAAAAGGGCCTGCAGTAAGTCCGATATAGACCATAGCGATCGAATATCCTATCACCTTACCCCGGACTTCGGGTCTGTATACCATGGAAAGCATTGCGACACCCGTACTGAAGATGAAGGCACTCCCTATTCCCTGAACAACCCGCGCGGTTATGAGTACTTCAACTGATTTTGAAATCCCTGCAAGAAGAGTGGAGATGCTGAATATCGCCATACCAATGGCAAATATTCTTGCCCGGCCGTGGATATCCGCTATCCTGCCCACAGGCAATAGAAAGACTGCTGTCGCAAGAAGGAACGATGTGGCTACCCAGTTGAGCATAACCGCATTCAGACCGAACTGCTTGGCAATCTCAGGAAGGGCGATGTTAACAGATGATGACATGAAGGGTGTGATGAACGACGAGAGGAGCACGATAAATAAAATCATACCCCTTTTTGCAGCATTATCATCCATCTGCATTTTTCCCATAATTATTCCGAGTGTCCGTGATTATAGCCCGCCAAGTCAACATAATACTTGCAATAAAAGCAATGCTTGTGCTGATTAATCAAATTGACATTTTCCCTGCTTGGATGGATTATTACCCTGAATAAAAAACTTCGGTTCCCTTGAAATCAAAAAATCATATTGCGGGATGGTTATTATGATTGGAAAAACAAAATATATTTCAGTAATGACAGCTGTTCTCATCATCTTGAATGCAGCATCCTTGTGTCTGGCAGGAGAGGTAATTACAGATACCGCAAGACAGTGGGCTAAAGAGGCCGTCAGCCAGGAAAAATCCCTTTCATCCCCTTCTTCAGGAAACACGGTCGCAGTACTTAATTTCAAGAATGCATCCGGCGACCCGGCCCTGAATCCGCTGCAAAAGGGTTTCTCCTTCATGCTAATGACAGACCTGGCATCGGTTCCAGGTATACAGCTTGTTGAAAGGGTGAAGCTTCAGGCTCTCATGCAGGAACTTGAAATGGGGGCTTCAGGCATAATCGAAGACGCTTCGACTCCCAGAATGGGAAGGCTCTTAAGGGCAAACTACCTTATCGGCGGAGAGCTTACTCTTCCCAAGGCTGATGATCTGAATGTAGGTTCTTATCTGTGGGGTGTATCGGGAGACAGAATGCTAGGACAGCCGAGTGCAAGGGGAAGTCTCAACGATATATTCGACCTGGAGAAAAAGATACTTTTTGAAATTATCGATCAGCTGAAGATCAGCCTCACCGACGAGCAGAAACAGAAGCTGAAAAAGCCCTTTACGACAAGCGTCACCGCACTGTACTACTTTTCGAAAGGCATCGACAGCAGCGATAGAGGCAATTACAGGCAGGCCCAGATATACTACAACAGGGCAGTCGCGGCAGACCCCCAGCTGGGTGCGGCGAATTCAGCAAGAAATGAGCTTATCAGAATGAGGCTTGCCCCTGCCAGGCCGAAAGAAGACGCGGTTATCAGGTCAATGGAGGCACAGAATTCAAACTCTGCAAGCCTCAAACAGAATAATTCCACATTCAGGGCGCTTAATCCGTATCAGGTCGAAAAAGGACACGGTTCAGGCCAGGTAAAAGTGTCATGGTAGGCAATATGAAAGGGGGGCGTTTTATGAGGGGTTATCGTAATATTGGCATGCCGGTATTAATCGTCTTCGTATTTCTCATCTGCTCCTGCGGCACGTCGTCAACAGACAGCCCGTCAAATGAAACCGGATCAGTCAGGTTCTCTATTGATGTTGCGGAAAAAAGCCCGGCAGCCGTATCCCCTGGTATGGCGACAGTCGACTGCGAAAGAATGAGAATCTCTACGGTAACAGCCGAGTTGAGAGACAACCGGAACAACCTGACAGCAACCGGCGGGCCATGGTCCTGCAACACAAGACAGGGGACATTGAGCGGCATTCCTGCGGGCGAAGGATATACCCTGATAATCTTGATGAGAGATGCAGACGGTAATGTGCGCTACCAGGGGTACGTGTACGATATATTGGTTCCTGCAGCAGGAACGGCCGATGCGGGCACCGTTACCGTAAGAGCTGTAAACAACCCTCCCGTAATATCCGAGATAAGAGGGAATAACCGTGTAACAGGCGGCTCCGGAATAATGCAGCTCGAAGTCATTGCGAGTGATCCTGACGGAGACAACCTTACATATTACATGACCGATCTTCCTGAAGCTGAAGAATCTGGATATTTCTCCGGCGCCTCATTCGATCCCGATACCCATATATTCACCTGGAATACCGTGAATTATTATTATGAGACCGGAGAATATCTTGTCTGGTTTATCGTGACCGATGACGGCGAACCCAGAAGAAGCGCGTGGAAAAGATGCAAGATATTTGTTGATAGCCCGACCGGTTCGCCAACCCCCGACACACAGCTTGTTCTGAATACCGACAACGACACGACCGAGGTGGTCGGGAGAAAATACGCATCCGCAGGCGAACAGTTCACAATGCAGCTGAAAGACACCTCTTCCCCTGTGCATACAGGACTCATTTTCTCCATGTACCCGGAAATAGGGACTCTGAATGAGACATCCGGTCTTTTCACATGGACGCCAGACATAATCAATACCGGAAACTCGCTGCTGATGTTCTATATCAGGAGCGCTATGGCTGAACCTGACTGGAAGAAAATCCTTTTGACTGTTGGCGGCGTCAATGTCTGTCCGCTCTTGGAACCTCTCGGGCTCAGGAGGGTGATGGAGATAAATCATTCATACGAATTCTACGTTACCGCTGAAGACCCGGACAGCGAAAACCTCACATTCGAGGCTGTGGGCGGAACAGAAGAATATTCCGATCCTTTCGAATACGGTGCTCAGTTTAATGCAAATACCCACAAATTTTCCTGGACTCCGGATTCTTCAGACATTCAGTACAGTCCATTCGGCGTTTTATTTACCGTCACGGACAGTTATGGACAAAGCGATGTATGGGCAGTCTCCATAGATGTGAGAGAGTGAGATTATGAAGACAAAAATTACATTATTATCGTTGATTCTGGCTGGTGTTTTTTCGGCATCACTTCCCCTTTTCGCGACTGAAATCAATTTCAATTCCGGCCTGATGTTCAATACATGGAAAGACGACAGTTCCGATAAAGGCTTCCAGTCCGCCATACCTGTTGAACTTTCTGCTGATATAAGCGGGGTGAATCTGGATCTTCTGAACGCCTTTGTCTATACATGGGTAAACCAGAAGGATATGCCGAATGCCAACCTCGGCAATTTTCTGGATACCAAGATCAATGCCTCTTACCTGCTTGAGGACGTCATACCGGTGAATATTCTCTTAGGACTCGGCCTTAATCTTCCAACAGGGACCACGGACCTTTCCCAAAGGCAGCTCATACTCGTTGCGGACCCTGATCTGATGCCGTTCACCACTTTCGGTGAAGGTTTCAATGTCAATCCGTACATCTCTTTGTCAAAAGAATGGAAAAAGCTGGTTGTCGGCATTGGTGCAGGCTACACCTACCGCGGGAAATATGACTACTCGGAATCGACACAGAATTTCAAACCCGGAAACCTTATAACCGCTTCGGCAGAGGTATCTTACAGCTTCACCGACACCATCCATGCAGGTATTTTCGGTGAATATGCAAACTACGGCACAGATACCGTTGAAGGCAACGACTATTACAAGGAAGGCGACCTGTTCGTGATAGGTATAGGGGCCGGTTATTCCCGGCCGTCATGGGAGCTTGACGTCAATCTCGCAGGCCTGTTCAGAAACAAGAGCAAATTTCTGACAAATGACCAGATACTCGAACCCGAGGCGAAGAACAGCCATGGCATCGAATATGACGCCGGCATAGCATACAAGTATTTCCTGAATGAACTGACCGCACTGGGAGCAGGGGTGGATTTTACCTATCTCGGCAAAAACGACTACGATAGCGATTCGCCTTATTATATCGGTAACAGGACAAAAGTTGCTCTTAGCGGCGGTATCGACAGGACATTCATGGACAATCTCAAGGGCGGCGTGTCGATAAACCTTTACACGATAAAGGAAGAACGCGACTGGGAGCATCCGGACGACTCCCGGACATATTACGGAGGCACTGTTACAGCATCATTAAGCTGCACGTTCTGAATAAACGTCCGACCTATTCAAGAGTTTAGACGGGATGTATCCCGTGCGCACAGGACTGCGGGTTTGAAGCCGAGTTGGAAAACAACCGCCATGAACACCCATACCATTAAACTGAATCCTGCGATGAGCCGAATTCATCTGCGTCAGGCATGCAACAAGTATCTATTGATTTAGGAAAATGAAGGCGTAGAATAAAAATCTATCTACATGAGTCCTGTGTTCAAGGAGATTGATATGAATAATGCAGGAGGCAAAGAGGCGGCTGTCATCCCGGGCAAATCGCACCGCGTACGGTTCGGCATAAAACTCAGCTATGGAATAGGAGATATATCCAACAACATTTTCATCGTTACTACAGGAATGTATCTGCTTTTCTTTCTTACAAATGTAATCGGCGTCAACCCGGCTCTGGCAGGAACCATGCTGCTTTTCCCTAAACTCTGGGACGTGATCTCGGACCCTGTCATGGGCATGATTTCTGATGCCACGCATTCACGCTTCGGCAGAAGGCGGGTTTATTTGCTCTATGGCGCAGTGCCCTTCGGTATATGCTTTTTCGTGCTGTTCAACGTGCCGGGACTCAAGACCGAATTCGCCAGCGCGCTAACGGTATCGCTTCTCTTCGCCCTGGCCTGCACGGCCTTTACGGTGGTCAATGTGCCATATGCAAGCATGGTCCCGGAGATGTCCGACGATTACAACGAGCGGATGTCCATAACCTCCTTCCGAATGACATTTGCTTCGGTCGGAGCGCTGCTGGCAGGAGGATTGGCCATGGTGCTGGTGAAGGCGGGCGGAGACGGAGCGGAAGGCTTCCGTTTAATGGGTGCCATTTTCGGCGTCATGATAGTCATCTCATGCCTTATATGCTTCTTCGGGACAAGAAAAGCGACCAGCCTGCCTCCTCAGGCGGAGATGCCGCCCATAAAACAGCAGATAAAAATAGCATTCAGGAACTACCCGTTCGTTATGCTTATGTCTAGCTATTTCCTGCAGGCGCTGGCTATCGGCGTGATGATGGCCGGCTTCATTTACTATGTCAAATATGCCATGGCTTTGCCCGAGACGACCATGAATACCGCCTTCCCCATATTCATGATAACAGGCGTGCTTTTTATTCCCGTCTGGCTGGCGGCAGGCAGGCGAATCGGCAAGATAAAATCTTATTACATAGGACTGGCCGTTTTCACCGCTGCAATGGGGTCGCTTTTCTTCACCCCCTCTTCACTCGTCTGGATGTTTTATGCTCAGATATTCTTTGCCGGTGTGGGCTTCTCAAGCTTCCAGCTTTTCCCGTTTTCCATGCTTCCAGATACCGTTGAGTATGACCAGATGCAATCCGGCCTCAGACGAGAAGGTGTATTTTCAGGCATGTGGTCGGCAGGACAGAAGATAGCCTATTCGGTTGGACCGCCGATCGTGGGGTTCGCCCTTTCTCTTTCCGGTTTCGTTGCCGAAGGTGTCCAGCCCCCCGGTCTTGATACAGGAGTGAGGGTAATATTCTGCCTCTTCCCTGCGGCCATGATTCTGCTCAGCTTTATCCCCTTCAGCAAATATATTCTCACCGAAGAGGAGTTTGAAAAGGTAAAGGAGAAAATCATAAAGTCACAAAGAGAATCATAGCGCCGCTTAAAAAGTGCACCTGATCCGGACTAACCAGCTTTCCTGTCTTCACATGAGCTTATCGGCCGCTTCACCCGCCGCATCAATCCATTCTTCGGTTTCTCCGGCGATCACAGTCTCCTTGGCTGTTTTCAATATCTTGCCTGTCTCGACGTCAACAAGCCTTAAATCAAGCCTCATATTCAAGCCTGAAACAAGGTAGCTGCCGAATACCATGCGTTTTGCTCCGAGCATCCTGCCTACTTTCAGCCTCACCGACTCGTCCGCCAGGTCAGAGCTGCCCAGCTGCAGTTCCTGAAGAACGCTGACGAGCTTCTGCCTTTCTATTATCTGAACACCGGGCTTTATGGACAGCCTGCCTACAATTTCTGAAGATAGAAGCAATCCAAGGTCTTCCCCTGTGGAATCTTCAGGGCTGAGATTTTCGATGTCGAAGACTGCAATGGTCATGAGCCCGGATTTTTTACCTGTTGTTGAATTTGTTGCACACCCTGCAAACATTGCTGCCATAACCCATATCACTGACAGCAGGATTATGGTTCGCATATTATTTTTCTTTGGTCTCAGCATCGCTCTTCTCGATAATTTTATCGTCCTGGGAAACTGGCCTTTCCTGTTTTACAATCTTTGCATTGGAGAAATCGAGTTCGGTAGAAACGACCTCAATTTCGCCCACTTTTTTTGGAGAAGCCTTAAGGACCTTACCTTTATATTCCGTGGCAGGCTGTTCTTCAATTACATTGAATTTCGTTCCTTTAACCACTCCCTGATTTGATCCCACGTTTATCATCAGGTTGCCGTCCTTGTTGCTGACGACATATCCCTTTACCGGATATTCCTTGATTAAGGCCGCAAGCAGTTCCCTGTTAAGACTGTTCACGTTATCTTCAAATCTCTCGTCTGTTCCTATGTCCCTGTTTATAACCTTTTTAATTCCGGTGGTTTCGGTATCAATAAGCCTCATTCTTAACAGTGACACGTCGGGAAGGTTGAACACCACTCCTGTGCCGAGAACCCTTGCCGCAAGTATTTTGCCCAGCTTGAGCTGCGTTTCGGGATCAGCCAGGCCGGATGAGCCTATTTTGAGTTCTTCAAGCAGCCTGTCCATAACAACCCGATCAACCGCCTTTACACGGCCGGAACTGTTAAGCTTGTCCGCCAGATCCGTTGTAAGAACAGTCGAGATACCGTCCCTTTCCCCGAGCGCACCCTTTTCCTCGAAATCCACGAAAGCAATGGTGGTGACCGGCGTAGTCCAGTCGTCCTTCGGTGCTGCGGATTTTTTCTGTTCCCTGTACTGCCTGACAAGATCATCTACATACTTGTTTATGAGTTCCCTTCGCTGAGCGTCCTTCTGGAGCTTCACCATCTCGGTGGCCCTGGCCGCCAGTATCTTCGTATATGCATCTCCTTTTACTGCAGCTTCGCCTTCCTTGTATGATGTGAGAGCCTTGTCGTAATCGCCCTCTTTTTCATAAGTTACTCCCTTGTTAGCCATGGCTTCGACATAATAGGGGTCGAGTTCCACGGCCTTGTCATAAAGCTCGCGGGAGCCCTTGTAGTCTTTCGCACCCGCATAAAGCCTCCCCAGTTTATTATAAGCAAGCGCCTTCTGGAATGATTCCCCTTCCTTTTTACCGGCGGCATTTGCATATTCCTTCCTTGCCTCATCCTTTTTGTTCTTTGCATAGAGCACGTCGGCCTTGATTATACTTGCATAAGTCCTTTCCGGCGCGATTTTTTCGACCTCTTCGGCAAGTTTGAGGGCCTTCGCAGGATCACCCTTTCTTGCATAGACGGCGGCGAGGCCTTCCTTTCCATATACGACGGAAATGCCTTTGCCGTTTGCAAGACCAGTAAATATCTTTTCCGCTTCACCGGTTTTGCCCGCTTTGAGCGCGGCATAGCCTTTTGTCATGAGCGCTTTGGCATCGGCAGGGGCTTTTTTTATGGCCGTATCGCTCAAGGCCTCCGCAAGTTCCGTCTGTCTCTGCTGGAGTTTCCTTTCAGCCAGCCTTTCCAGCATGACGCTTGTGGTCTTACCGCCTCCCTGTATTACGTCAATGACCTTCTGGCCGGGACCAATAACACATACGGTTGGAAGGATATTTTTTGCATCATAGGCCTCGCTTACCTTCGCATTGTCAATGAGGACAGGAAACGACAGTTTGCTGCTTTTCGCGAAAGTCACAGCCTTGTCCTTTTGCGAAGCTGTAACTGCAAGCACATTGAGATCTGCTTTTTTGTATTTTTTTGCAATCTGATCCAGGCTTAACAGGCCTTCGACAGACGACTGCGATAAAGGATTGAAAAAATAGACAATCGTCATCGGACTTGCCTTCATGGTTGCCAGATCGTATTTTTTGCCCTGAATATCGAAGAGAACAAAAGGAGCGGCAGGGCCGCCTTCGATCTGTCCGGCATAAAGAGAGCCGCCAAGAATAAATATCAGAATGAGAAACAGCCAAGTTATCCTTTTCATCTTATTCATCTTACTCCCTCCTGTAAGGGCTGATCGGAAAACTTCATTTCCCGCATACATGCTAATCCGGTTTAGTCTCCTGCGGTTCCAGTCTTACCTTAAGAGGCTGTTCGCCCTTTTTGTCAAGATTTACCTGTGCGTCCCAGTCGAGATAGCCCGGCATGCTTACCCTCACCTCATGCTCCCCCAGACTTAGCGGAATCCTCAAAGGGGTCGTACCCTCTGATTTTCCGTCTATGAATATCCGAGCACCTGCCGGCTCGCTCTCGACATTCAGGACAGCATCGAGAGCAGGAGGTTTCTGCACCGGCTGAACCGCCGGTTTTTCCTTGTTGCCTGTCATAAAGAATATAACCGCCGCTATCAGAAGCACCGCTGCGGCAAAAAGAGCCGCCGCTGCAATCCTTTTGCCTGATTTTTTCGCCTGAGGGGCAGTTTCCGCCCCTCTTTGCAATCCGGTTCCTGCTGCAGCAAGCGCTTCGGCCATATCCCTGCCTGTCTGATATCTTAGTGCAGGGTCCTTTGACAGGCTTTTCATTATGACATCACACAGACCCTGCGGCACATCCGGTAACAGGTCCCTCAGACTGACAGGTTCTGTCGATGTAATTGAGTTGAATATTGAGCCCAGGTTTTCTCCCTTGAAGGGTTTGACCCCAGAGACGAGTTCATACATGATAACGCCAAGGGAAAACAGGTCGGACCTGCCGTCCACCTTCTTGCCCAGTACCTGCTCGGGCGACATGTAATTAGGGGTCCCCAGTATCTCGCCCGCCTGGGTCTGCTGAGCCGCCTCGGGATCGTCTATATGCGCAATACCGAAATCGGTTATCTTCACATGACCGCCCCCGGTAATCATTATATTGGGTGGTTTGATATCCCTGTGGACTATGCCCTTCCCGTGTGCATAATCAAGGCTTAAGGCAACCTCCATACCTATCCCGGTTATCTGTTCAAACGAAAGTGAATTTTCCCTTGCATAAACGTTAAGTGGTGCACCCTCGAGCAGTTCCATTGCAATGAAAACGGTTTTATTATCCTCTCCCACATCATAGACGGTAACAATATTGGGGTGCGCAAGCCTTCCGATGGCACGCGCCTCCTTCAAGAAACGCTGAACGAAATCCGCGCTTTCGACCCTGTCAGGACGCAATATCTTGAGCGCCACCTCCCTGCTGATATTTGGATCATGGGCCAGATAGACCATGCCCATCGATCCCCTGCCAAGTTCTTTTATTATTTCATAACGCCCGTATTTCATATGCTACCTTTCCCTGATAAAGAATAATACAGTATCAAGCGGTATGATGTAAGTGTAATCAAGCCTTCCCTTGAGCCCTCCCTTGATAATGCCTGCAAAAACCCCGGTTTCCGTAAACACAGGGCCGCCGCTGTCTCCAGGTCTTACATTCATATGGGCCTGCCAATAGACCTGACCCTGGACTTTTCTGGAATTCCCGCTGATGACACCGTGTATCGTCTGGCGTGTGTTCTGTCCGGCGCATCCGAAAGCAACAACCTTCTGAGAGTCTTTCACGGCCGATAAACCCTTCAGGATATCGACTTCTGTTTTGAAGGCGTAATTGCAATCGACAAGTGCAATGTCTTTTTTCCTGTCAATCTTAATGAGTTTTCCGCTGAGCGTTTCCCCTGTTATTGTAAATACCTTTATTGCCGCCTTCTCATTCAGATAATGGGCCGTACAGAGTATCAACCCTTTCTTATCCGCTATAAAACCAGTAAGGTTGACTGTCCCGCTATTCAGTACGGCTTCAATGCAAACTATATTTCCTGAAACATCCCCCACCGCATCTGTTTTATCCGGTTCCGGATTATCATTTTTTATCTTCTCATTTTTTTCATACCCGGAAAGGTAATCCGAAAGTTCGGCCTGTGTCTTGCCGCCTTCCTGAAAGTCATCGATGCTGACAGTTGAAGCCAGGGGGGAATCGGTTGAAACCCTTAAGTGAATATCGCCATTCTTTCCCGATGCCTTAATAAGCGTTACATCACGGTTTTCCTCTTTTGTGATCTCATAACCCTTCTGTTTCATCCATACCTCGATAACTTCTTCGGTCTCGGATTTCGGCATGGCGCAATGCAATATCTTAGCATCATCGAGGCCATAAAGAACCGGCGGGAAAAAAATTACCATGAAGACGCATGTTAAATATTTTATCAGGTCTGAACCGGGTTTGCTCATCGCTTCAACCTTGTACCACACTTCGGACAGTCTTTTCCGGTGCCTTCTGTGCCGTCCTTTGAACCTGCCGGCAAATTCTTCAGCAGTTCACCGCAGGCAGGGCATTTAAGAAAATTTTCCCTTATTACACGCTCAAAAATACCCAGAACAATCAGAAGGATCACGCTTGAGCCCAGTATGATCCCTTTCACATTCAGGGCACCTGCCCCGCCACCGAAGTATCTGTAGAAAAATACCGCCGCGGCGATAAACACCGCAACCAGTACAAGCATCGCAAAATGCGAGATATGAAAAAGTACCATCTGGCCTGCAAACTTTTCTATAATTTTCTCATCATGGAAAGTCTGTTTCTGGTCATCGCTCATAATCTGATACCGTCCTTATAATGAATTCCTTCCCATTTTCGAAAAAGACATTCCAACAAAAAGCATCAGACATATCAGGCAGTGCCGTATTCTCCGGCTATACTTCCGAGATACGGGCCAGTACGACAGTGATGTTATCCTTTCCTCCGCCTGCATTGGCAAGGTCGACCAGGCCTGACGCCATCACGTCAAGTGCAGAATACGAATTCATGCATTTTTCAATCGCATCATCATCGGCCATATCCGTCAGACCGTCTGAGCAGAGAAGGTAAATATCACCCTCGACCGCCTTTGATCTGATTATATCCAGGCTTACATTTTCCTCGACTCCCACCGCGCGCAGGATAACATGCCGCATCCTGTGGTTTTTCGCCTCAAGGGCGGTGATAATACCCTTGTCAATCTGTTCCCGGATAAGCGAATGGTCTTTCGTTATCTGTTTCAGTACACCGTTCCTGAGCCTGTACGTCCTGCTGTCGCCCACATGGCCTATTATGATGAGATCGTCCGAGATGCTGAGAAGTTCCGCAGTCGTTCCCATTCCCTTATGCTCGGGGAACCGGCTGATATGTTCGATAATCCTGCTGTTCGCGGTTATGTAGGTCTTCTGAACGGGTAAAGCCGGGTCTTGCTTATCGCTCCGCATCCATTCTTCATAGATACAGGTAGCAGTATCAACAAATATTCTGCTCGCAATTTCGCCTGCAGCAGCACCTCCCATTCCATCGGCTACCGCACAAAAGTTAAGGTCTTCCCTGATGACATATGAATCCTCGTTGTTTGTTCTTTTGAGGCCGGGATCGGTTTTTCCGAATGAGTTAATCTTCATATGTTACACTAGTCATACCACTTGACAGGCCGCTGATTCAAGTTGTACTTGAGGCAATATTATGAAAGTGCCTCCCATAATCACGGTTCAGTTAATCCATCTTCAGGGGCCGCTGAAAGGCCAGATCCAGGAATTCTCAGAAAACACGATATCCATAGGCCGCCAGACCGACTCCAGCGTACAGTTTCCCAAGGACATGACTACGATATCAAGACAGCATGCAATAATCGAACGTGACGGAAACAGGTTCAAACTAACCGATAAAAGCGCCAACGGCACCTTTGTAAACGGCAAAAAGATAACTGAAACCTATCTCAAAGACGGAGACGTCATAATGTTCACCGAAGGCGGACCCAAGGTGAGCTTTATAGCTGAAATAAAAGAGGTTGCCGAAGAGGCCGCTCCGGTTGCTGCGCCTCAGCCTCAGAAACAGGAACCAGTAATTACTCAACCGGTATCTGCGCCGGAACCTCCGGCAGACAAACCCGCCTTTATTCCACCCTCACCTGAAACTCCCGCATCTGTGCCGGAACCGCCATTAAATGTACCTTCCGACAGCAACCGGGAAAAAGTCCAGGTCCCGCTCATGATACAATTCGGACCGGCGCTGCGTTCATATAAAGAGCTTCCCGTCACAATCGGAAAAAGCCCTTCAAGCGACTTCGTCATGGCCCATCCGAATATCCTGGCAAATCATGCACAGATTGTTTTCAGCCAGGGTACATACAGAATACGGGACCTCACGGGGAAGAACCTGATCAGGGTAAACGGCAGGGCGATTGAATTCGAGGCTGTACTGGGAGCGGACGACGTCATACATCTCAGCCCGAACGGTCCTGCCCTGCGGTTTCTGGGAGAAGGAAGGCTTGCGGAGCATGAGGAAATCCAGGATGAAGAAGCCGTCACCCCACCTCAGGCAAAACCCGCCCCGCAGAAGGAAGAAAAGCCAAAGGGCCTTAAAGGATTCATGGATCTGTTCAAGAAATAGTGCTTCATTGGCCCGCCGGAACATCTTGAAGCAAATCATTTCCGAACAGGGTCTGCCGGCAATGTGTCTGATTTATCGATTTCAAAGCTGTCTATAATACGAGAATCAACAGCCGTATCTTTACCGCCATTTACTGCAATCATGGAAAATTTCATGCCTTTATAACCGGCATCAACGAGCACGAATCCGCAGACGCCTTCGCATTTTTCGTAAAGACCTTTCTTCCTCTCAGGCACATTATCTTTGCACCCGTAGACCCATGAGCCGCCGCTGCCGGCAATCATATACACTGTCCCTGTTTTATCAGGTTTCAACCCCTTCAGCTGTTTTGTCCTTTCGTAAACATGCTCGTGTCCTGAAAAAACCACATCGACGCCATATCTGTCGAACAGGGGCACCCAGTACTTCTGAATAATCATGTTGTCGCCGTGCAGGCCCATGCTGAATGGCGGTTTGTGCATGACAGCAATCTTGTTTAAGGCCGCCTTATTGTTTTCAAGGTCATTTTCAAGCCATTCATACTGTTTCGAACCGGGCTTGATACCGGCACTATTTTCAGAATTGAGCATCATGAAATGCGTTCCTGCAACATTAAACGAATACCAGTATTCACTTGCACCCTTTATACCGTTATCGGGCAGAGCAAACTGTTCGAACATATTCCTGCATAAGCCGTTTACCTGAGCACAATAGTTGTCATGGTTTCCCATGACGGTCATAATTGGAATCTCCGCTATAAGCCCGCCCATATCCTCAAACCATTCTACCCAGAGCTTTTGGCTTCCGCCCGCGTTTGTGACGTCTCCGCAGTGAATTACGAATAGAGGTCTTAAACTCCTGACAGCACCAGCAATGTTTTTCCTGATACTTCTGTCATTCTGAGTGTCACCCACAACGGCAAAAGAAAACGGGCCTGCGGCAGGTGCGGTCCTGAATGAATGTATTTCACTCCAGCCGCTGCCATCGCTGCCGCAGCGGTAATAATACTCAGTGCCGGGTTTAAGACCTGTGACTGTTGCTTCATGTATAATCCCGGAATCGGTTTTCAAAGAAGACGGCGAATCTATTCTTGAAGCAAGGTCGGTTTCTCTCATGCCATATTCTACAAAACTATGGTTTTCTGATTTTGTCAGCCATGTAATTGTCATCGTCGAAGAAGGGTCTTCAGTCCATGAAAGGTGAACATTCAGGGGGGAATCAGTACTTGTAACTGATTTATGGTCTTTTGAAATACAAGTTCCGGTTGACGCTTTCCTTACTATACTCTTATCGAATCCGGAGCACCCGGTAATCAGTAAAATCAATATCAGCATCAATGCGGGGTTTTCTAGTCTCATATCTGCGTTTTTCCAGAATAAATGCAACAATTGCGGACTGAACTTAAGTGAAGGTCGCCGGACGGTTTGATCAAGCTTTCTACAATACGGTAATATCCTCTAAAGATATTTCACACCGATGCTGTTATCGGAAACATGCATTATTTCGGCTTTGATAATCTTGCCGTCGTTCGGCTTCGTGAACTCAATCGTCGTTCCCTTGAATTTTTTGAAGCTGAAGCCTTTAAGGTTTTCAGTCAGGCCAAGCAGGTCTATCATGCTGAACATCATGCCATTATCGTTCATGTTGATCACGCGTGCTATTCCCTTAATGCAGGGGCTGTTATTGCAGTAGGCTTCGTTAAGTTCTTCGGAAAGCACGTTGAACATGATAATACCGTGGCAATCTTTTCTGGGGTGAACTCTTTTGTCAGTATCGTGATTATCCAATGTAATCTCCATAAAGAATTTCGATTAGAATATTATTAAATTAATAACATAACATATAAAGGTCAAGTCCCTTTTGAACTTGATATAACATTTATATTTTCAGTCACTATTCAGGTGTACTGCTTACTGATTTTCCTTTCATAGTGCCTTTTAATTATCTCTCTTTTTTTAGGAGTCCCGTGATTGGGTATGAAAAGTGAGCATCCTGTATCAAGAAGTGTCTTCCAGCTTTTTATTATGCCCGGAATGTCATCGCCGAAAGGTGGCAGGATCGAACCACTGAAAACCCCGACCATGTTATCACCGGTGAATGCTATTTCATTATCGATAATAACAGCAATGGAACCTCTGGTGTGCCCCGGCACATGGATAATACGGGCATTGAATCCCAGAGGGTTTAAATCAAATTTATCTCCTACCGGTATGTCACAGGTTACCGGGTTGTACCTGAACATGGGCTGGGCCTTTGTCCTGAATGCCTTCATGAGCCACCTAGTATAAAAGACTGTACCATCAGGCAGCGGGCTGTCGCCTGTTTCAAGATATCCGGCCTCGGTTTCATGGACGATTATCCTGGCTCCGAATCGCTCCTTGATGTTTGCGGCGTTCTCGGCATGATCAAAATGGGTGTGCGTAAGGATAAGAGCCTCGAGGTTTTTCTCACTAACCCCCAGCTCTTCAAGGTTGTGCTTGAGCCGCGGCCATGCATAACTTCTGCCGGAATCGACAAGAATATACTTCTCACCGTTAAAGATCAGATACGAATTGAAGAAAATACCGTTTGCATGGATTATTTTAAGATTGTTCCTTGTCGTTATTGTTCTCATAAATTCACCTTTGCAAATTTTTCCAATATACTGAAAGCCTCGGGGGTCTGCCTGACTGAACGGGAAAGAGCCTCGACATCAAAACCTTCTTTCTTTAAATCATCGTATTGTTCCAGTATTGATGCCCGCATTACCGTTTGGTCAAATTCCGGATGGAACTGCAAGCCCCATGCGCACTTACCGATCCTGAATGCATGATTGGAATCATGCCCGTTATATGCCAGACTGACTGCTCCGTCGGGAAGCGTCAGAACACTTTGCTTATGCGAAACATTGGCCGGAAATCTTAAAGGGAGAGATCCAAATAGGATATCATTCTTGCCTGAACTGTTCACATTGATATCAACCGTGCCTATCTCCCTGCCCTTGCCATTGAAATCCACCTTCCCCCCGAAGGCATACGCAAGAAGCTGATGGCCGAAACATATCCCGAGCACCGGTATCCCGGCATCCACAATCAAATGAACCCATGCGGCCAGGGCATTCACCCAGTCAAGATTTTCGGTCACATGCGAGCGTGATCCGCTTATCACGACCCCTTCACATTCATGGATATCAGGCAGCGAAACACCGGTCCGGATATCAATAACTCTGATATGCTCGCGGCCGCATCCCAAGCCATTGATTATCCATTCTTCAAAGTCACCGCATCTTCTTGCGACATTTTCAAATGTGGCGCCGGCTTTTATCAGAATAATTTTTTCAGTATTTATTGTTTTGTCCATACTATTGAATATCTCCAAAGCAGATGTCTTCTTATTTCAGCATCGGGAATATGGATGTTACAAATTCTCCTTAATTCTGAAAACCTCATGTATATTTCATTTTTTCCATGCTCTTCCCATGCCCTTCTAATATGTTCCGGCTCCTTCAGCCTGCCGTTCTTTATCAACATCATTACCCTGCTTAGAGGAAAGCTGACAGCACCAAGAAGGAAATCAGTAAGGTTTTCCGCCTTCAGCATATCCAGGATAATCAGTCTACCCCCGGGTTTAATGGAAAAGACCATTTTTTCAAGCATGAACGCAAGAGGAAGGTGATGAAGCGTTGCGATGGAAACTATGCAGTCGAAATGGTTCTCAGGCCATATATAATCCAGAATATTTTCGATGCGGTAATCGATATTTCTGAAGGTAGTCGAGTTCAGATTTGCCATACGAATCATTTCAGGGGACAAATCAACCGCAAGAACATGCTCTGACTTCAGGGCAATGATGCGTGTAAATTCCCCGAGGCCACATCCAACCTCAAGTATATCGATGCAATTCCATGGAACATGCCTGTTCAGAAAATTGTAAAAGAAACTGTTATGCGTCCATCCCTCATCAAGGACTGCTATGTCATCAAAATCCTTCCTTACTTTCTGAAAGCTATCCATTCAATCCCGTTAGCCTTTCGCTCAGGATCCAGAGTTTGTCATTAAGAGCGGCATCCCTGGCCTTTTTGATAAGAGGCATCTCCTTTTTGAGCATGAAGAATTTTCCGGATACACCTTTCACTTCATCCGATACGGCCAGGTGGATTACAGGTTCTGCGCCCTGTTCAGGGGATTTCCAAAGTAATTTTATGATCTTCAACATTTTTCCCAAAATACCGTCCGTTACCCTCAGACCGGTTTTAATCACACCGGGATGAAGCATATTGACCGTGATGCCGGTTCCTTCAAGGCGCTTTGCCATTCCGGTTGTAAGCAAGACCCCGGCAAACTTGCTGTTGCAGTATGAGCGAACCATGCTGAAATCCCTGCCGTACGGGGTGCGGTCAAGGTCAAGCCTGCCGAAAACATAAAGTCCGGCATTTACATTCACAATCCTTGCCGGAGCGCTCTCTTTAAGCCTTTCCAGAAGTAGATTTGAAAGCAGGAACGGCGCCAGGCAGTTGACATAAAAGGATTTTTCAATGTCGTCTTCATTCAGCTCGCATTTCATCATCCAGATGCCTGCGTTATTGATGAGTGCGGCGATCTTCGGCACCTCTTCCAGAATGGCCGCCGCTGATTTTCTAACATCTGCATTATCCGAGAGGCCGCCGATTATAAGCTTGATATCCGCATCTTTAACCTTAGACCTTATATCATTCAACGCCGCCAGGGCTTTATCTCTGTTGCGGCACAGCATTGCTACAGGCAGGCCTTTTTGGGCAAGACCTATGACTACGGCCTTTCCAATCCCGGCATTGGCGCCGGTTACCAGATACCATGCTTTCCGGTTAGTCTCTTCCAATCCAGCTGTTTTAACGCCGGTTTTATCCGTTGTTTCGAATTTCGGCACTTATCACCTCCCGTTAAAAACTGTAACCCTCAAACTGGGCCCTTCAAGTTTTCGCCGGAGCAGTTTAATTTAATTTCTCCTTTCAAAGGCAAGCCTCAATCCCAGAGCAATGAGCACAAATCCGCTTATGCGGTTTATCCAGTCAGACACTGAGGGTCGCGAGCGCAGCCAGTTTGAAAGGACTCCCGCTGTAAATCCCACAGGTCCTTTGACCATGAATGTAAGCGCTGCAAATACCGTCCCGAGAAAGAGCAGCCTTATTGTAGTATCTGCCGAACCGGCCGGAACGAACTGCGGCAGATAGGCAAAATAAAAAATTGCGATTTTCGGGTTTGACAGGTTTGACAGAGCGCCCTGGAAATATAATTTTTTTAGCGGCATGGAAGGCATGTTCTGTATGTCCATGTTCAGTTTATTGTGCCAGAAATGAGTAACACCCATGTAAACAAGGTATGCCGATCCTGCGATTTTAACCGCTGTAAAAAGCGCTTCAGACGCAACGAGAAGCGCTCCGAGCCCGAGCGATGCAAGCAGCGTATGGCCGATAAGCCCGGTGCTCACGCCGGCTGCCGTCATTACGCCGGCCTTTGCACCCTGGGATATCGAACGTGACATGACCAGTATCATATCCTGTCCGGGCGTTATGATAAGCACCAGAGACGCAATTATGAATACGATTGGTAATGTATCGCCCATCAATTCCCCTTAACTTCGGCTTTTTCCGACCCGGCAAACCCTCTGATGAAGCAGGCGAAGTCCTGCCTCAACTTTTCTTTTTCCGTCTCGACCTTTGCCACATAAGAGCTGAAAGCCTGAAAGCTTTCGAGAAAGATCCTCTCCTGTTCGCTAAATTCGGCGCTCTCTTTTTTATGCTCAAAAAGATCGGTCTTGGGCACCGATATATTATTAAGCTCTTCCAGAAAAGGCCTGTCATTATCTTCGATATGCTGGAACCTGCTCAAGCCGGTATATGCCCGTGCAATATCCTCCATCGCTTCGACCTCCCTTTTGAATGCAAAGGAATGAAACTGGATTTTAAGGGCTGTCTTGATGTGTTCCCTTGAAAAAGGCAGAAGCCTTTCGTCAACAATAATCGCCCTGTTCGCCCTGAAAACCTCACCATAGGCGCTCACGACATCACTGCTGAACTTAATCAGTTCAAGCCTTTCAACACCGTGAATCTTGTCCAGGGCGGCAATGCCTTCTTTGTCGATTTTTTCAATATGTCCCTGCAGTATGTCCATGACAATAAGCGAAGTATCAGCTTGAAGACGTTTTTGTCAACAACACCAGAGGGGTCGGGAGTTATTTAAAAGCACAGGCCAGACAGCCGATGCAGTCATCTATAGGGAGTCTTCATCAAGTACTAATGCTTGCCCTCCCTGATCCGTGAATACGAGCTGATTTCTATAAGTAAACCCTCCATCTTTCTTTGTGACGTTAATCAGCTTTATTGTCGGCTCCTTAAGAAGATTGCCGCCTTCAAGCTGCCTGGGCTGGTGAAGGGCTCTCGTCACATAGACCTTGTATCCTCCTTCTCTGAGGTCCTGCTGCATCGGAACATGATAGTGCCCGGCATAGCTTGCATATATGTAATCCTTAAGCGGCAGAGTAAAAGAGGTGATGGTCTTGAAATCCTCATATGAAAAAGCGCCCAGGTCCATTTTTGTAAGCGGATAAACCGGGGAAACATGCATCGGATGGTGTGAGAAAACGAGAATGCTTTCCTTATCCCTTCCTGTTGAAGCAAGTATATCCTCTTTGAACCACGGCCATGTGCCTCCTTCGAAATCATAGAGCTCGGCCTGTTCGGGTTCGAGCACTCCACCGTCATTATTTCTTGTGTTCCAGTCCGCACAGACTATATGCAGCCCCTTATAGTCGAATGAATAGTTCTCAAGATACATTTCTTTATCAGTCTGCGGGTTCATGACATGCGCCGGGGCCTTGTTCCACGAGTCCGCGAAAAGCAATGCAAGCTTATCGAACTGAGAAGAGAAGACATCATCGAATACCGCCTCATCACCTCCGTGGATTTCATTATCGCCTATTACAGGAATATATGGTGCTGCAAGTCCGTCAAGTTTTCCCTTCATGATTGAAAGATTATTTCCGCCCCATGCCATATCACCGACAATAACGACCAGATCGATCTTTTCGGCAGCCCTGTTTTCATTGATCCATGATATCGCCTTGTCCATACGGTCCCAATGTTCAAGACTCCCCGAACAATGCGGATCGGCAATAACAGCAATGGAAAAATCGCAGGTCGGTTTACAGGAAACAACTGTCAGCATTAAAAGGAAAGGAAGGATAATTACCAGTAAAAATACGGAAAAGCTTCCAGCCCGATTCAGTCTCCTCATATCATTCCCCTTTCTTCCTCAGATATTGAATATATTTCGATCAGCCTGTTCTGTGCTGTATAAGATATTATAAGGAAGGACCGGCTTATTGTCCATGTGTTACGGTAATTTTTCAACAGGTTTTTAAAATTGACTGTAAAGCAATTTTCTTAATATTTGGCAGAATATTTCCTTCGATCGGAGACCGGTGGGATAGACTATAAGATTTATCATCACATGCACTTTCACCTTAATAAGCAATTAATCTCCTCATGTCGCAACAAAAACATCATAATACAACAATATCATAGGAATTATTTATTCTTATATCGCTTGAAAACGGATGCGAAAAGAGCTATATACTGAACGTTTAAATAAGGTTAAATCTGTGGCACTGATATTGCTTTATTTGTATTAAACTTGATTCAAATCATATTTGTCACAATTAATTTTATTTTATAGCAGAAGTAAGGTTATGAATATAATTTAAAGGAGCAAAGTAATGGATACGATTCAAAACCCGCAGACTTCAGAGAAACCTGGGATCGAGCAGCCATCAAAGAAGAGCAAAGGGTTACCCCCCGGTAAATTAAAAGTCCTTAAAATACAGCGCACATGCGTTCATGACGGCCCCGGCATCCGCACCACGATATTCTTTTACGGCTGCGGATTGAGGTGCCTGTGGTGCCAGAATCCAGAAACGCTTTCAGCCAGGGCCGAAACCGCAACCGACGCCGACTATTCGATTCCCGGCATCATGGAGACTGTTTTGAGAGACAGAGACTATTATTATAAAACAGGCGGCGGCGTAACTCTGAGCGGCGGTGACCCTCTCCTTCAGACCCCGGAGAGCCTGATACCCCTTCTGGAACAGCTTATAAAAGAAAAAATCCACATCGCGGTTGAAACCTCCCTTCACGTGCCCTGGGATAATATTGATAAGATCGCCCCTTACATAGACCTGTTCCTTGTTGATCTCAAAATCGTAGGAGACGACAAACTGCATAAAAAATTTACGAAGCAGGACACCTCACTGATACACGAAAACATAAAAAAGCTTATCGATATGAACGCCAGCGTCAAATTCAGGATGGTCATGGTGCCTGGTTATAATGACGCAGAGAGCAACATCAAAGCGGCTGCGGAATTTTTGAAGTCCCACGGCCATGATTCCATTGAACTTCTCAAATACCACAACATGTACGAGGAAAAGGCTAAACGACTGGGCATCGAGCAGAAGTCATTGAACATTTCAAACGAAAGCGCTCTGGCCTCGGTCAAGGCTGCCGTAGAAACTTTCAAATCATACGGCATAAAGGCGGAATGCATAGACCTGGACACTACCAGACATAAGGCGGTCTTTACACAGCGTGTCTACGACATACAGAACGCCATCAGAACCAGCGACCACAGCCTGTCCTTCGAGGTGTCCAACCTGAAAACCGATTTTTACAAGAAGAATGGTTTTAATGAACCTTCATACCTTCACAGGGCCAAACGACTTGAATATGTCCTTAAAAACAAGAGCGTTATCGTCCATCCGGGTGAGCTTCTGGTCGGCAATTATACCGAAAAAAGGCGCGGTGCGCAGGTTTGGGAAGAACATTACGGGGCCCTTCTGGTTTCAATCATCCACCAGATTCACAAACAGACCCCGGTTTCATTCCAGTGCTCAACGAAAGACAAGCTGACTTTCTATTTCAAGATATTCCCCTTCTGGCTGAAGCACTGCCTCCTGATGAAAGTCAACAAGACCTTCAAGGATTTGAGGATGATGATTGCACGCTCTTCAGAGATGAATGCCGGTTTCAACAACAATATGGCATCTATCGCGCATTTTGTAGTCAATTACGAGCGTATGCTTGAACTCGGGACAACGGGGATCATCAAAGAAATCGAGACCATGAAAAAGGAAAAGCCTGAGAATAATCAGGATTTTTATGACGGCGCAATCATAACCCTTAAAGCTCTGGAAGCATGGGCCGAGCGCTATGCCGATAAACTTACGGAAATGAGTAAAACAGAATCCGACCCTGCACGCAAAAAAGAGCTCGAAGACATGGCCGCAATCTGCAGGTATGTACCCAAAAACCCGGCGCGTACATACCATGAGGCGCTCCAGAGCATGATGTTCATCCACATCGCGCTCTGCCTTGAGACCTTTGAAAACGCGATATCACCGGGCAGGCTCGACATGATACTCAACCCCTACTACGAAAGAGACAAGGCTGCCGGTATAATCGATTACGAAAAGGCGAAAGAGCTTCTGGCTCTCTTCATAATCAAGATGGACGAAGCCATTTTCGTAAACGACGGAGATACGTATTTAAGGGTCGGAAGGCTCTTTGAGACCATGTCCACAGACCAGGCGGTAACCGCGGGCGGCCTCGGCAAAGACGGCAAGGATGCAACGAACGACCTTACTTATGCCCTGCTGGATATCTGCGAACTCCAGCCCTATGCCATAAACATGACTGCAAGGATTCATCAGGACAGCCCTATTGAATATCTTGACAGGCTTGCCGAGGTGTACATAAACGGCGCGCCCATGCCTGCGCTTTACAATGACGAGCTTTACATCGAAACGCTTCAGAAGCATTACGACACCACGGTTGAAGACGCCAGAAACTATGCGATAATAGGCTGCGTCGAACCCAATGCATCGGATGACCATTACGGGAACACCGACTGTGCGAACATGAATGTTGCGCTGCCGTTTTTACAGGCACTCAAAGGTGAAGAAAACGACCTGTGGAACTTTGACTTCTGGGACGAGCAGGAAAAAATCTACACCAAGTTCATCGAATATAACTTCAGCGGCGACGGCAAGGTTTCAAAGTTCATATTCAACAATTACATGAAGGCAAGAGATTTCTACAAGAAGATGAGAACACCGGCCCCGAATCCGCCAAAGAGCATGGATGAGCTGATGGAGCGCTTCCAGACACGTCTCAACCATCTGGCGACCTCCATCCTGACCGACCACCAGAAGATAGAAGCGGCAATCCGCAAAGACTTCACCACCCCCCTTGCCTCTTCCCTTTCAAAAAACTGCATTGCAACAGGAAAGGATCTGAACGAGGGCGGCGCAAAATTCAACAGCAGCGGAATTCAGGCCGTAGGCATCACGGATGTGGCGGATTCCCTGCACGCAATAGACGTGGTCGTTTTCAAGAAAAAGCTTTATACGATCATGGACATAATCAATGCCATCAACCATGATTTCAAAGGCGAATATTATTCCCAGATAAGAGAGGCTCTTCTTGCAGTGCCGAAATTCGGCCAGGACGAATCCCAGGAAGCAATCGACTGGGTGAACAGGACCTTACAGGTTTATATAAACGCGCTCGCCCAGGTGCCCAACTGCACGAGAAATGGCATATATGCAGCCGGCTATTATGCGCTTAACGTAAGCGACGTCTACGGCAAGAAGACACCGTCGCTGCCTTCAGGAAGGCTCAAGGGCGTGCCTCTGGCAAACAGCGTGGCCCCTCATTACGGGATGGAGTTTGGCGACCTCCTGTCATCACTCAATTCGGTTGCAGGCGTTGATTTTGTAAAATACGCACCGAACGGAACGACCGTCACATTCACAATTGATTCTGCCCTGTTCCAGGGTCCCGGCGGCGTTAGGAACCTGGCCAGCATATTCAGCACCTATTTCAAGAAGGGCGGCATGCAGTTCCAGCCAAATGTCATCGACAAGCAGATACTGATCGATGCATACGACCACCCGGAAAAATACCCGTTCCTTCTGGTCCGCGTCGCAGGTTACTGCGCCTATTTCAACGACCTGTCGGACGATCTTAAGAAGATAATCATCAACAGGACCTGCTATTGCTAGAATAATCTATAAGGGGCCATGTCGTTGAGACATGGCCCCTTTTTTATTCTTTGCGTTTTCTGATTAAATATAAGGAGGGGAAAATAGAAATTCCAATGATTAGAAGAATATCATGTATGGTATTGTTACTTTTTACTATTGTTCCTGTTTGTCTATATGCCAATGATTATCCAGTGGAAGAAGATGATGAAGAAGAAATTAATCCTGTTATTAATAAAGAGGCGGTTGATTTCGCATACAAATGGCTCAAAATAATTGACAATGGCAATTATGAACAAAGCTGGGAGTATACATCAGATTTCTTCAGAAAAAGAATGCCGAAAGAGAAATGGATAGAATCCCTGAAATCTTTTAGAAAACCTCTTGGCAAACTTTTATCAAGAAGTCTTGAATCAAATTACTATTTTTCATCAGGTCTTCCCGCCGCACCTGATGGGGATTATATAGTGCTGCAATTTTCAACATCATTTAAAAAGAAGAAGGCAACAAATGAAGCACTTCTTCTGTTCCTTGATAATAATGGAAAATGGCTTGTTTGTGGATATTCTATCCGACAGGATTGATATATATCCGCAATGATTTGGTAAGAAGACAACACTACAATACAAAGGGGGTCGTACAGAAGATGGCAAAAGGGGGCAAAGTTCCTTCCCCATGCGCGCGAGGCGGCATCAAGCCTGGAAGAAATCAGGCGTGACGGGGCCGGACACTGGCTTGAGTCTCAGAAAAAGCGCTGGTCCTGCCCTTCCTGCGGTACGCCGTTTTCATGGTATGCTAAGGAATGCGGCAACTGCGGCTTAAACCTTGCGGCCAGATTAAACATGCTGTCAGGATGGAGGAAGCTCCTGTGCCGCCTCGTAATCCCCGCCGTGTACAGAAAAGAGAAGAAACAGCAACAATCAGATAAATAATCCGATCATCTCCCCATTCCCATCCGGGTTGACTCCGAACTGAAATAGCGGCTTATTATCTGATAACGGCGCTCCAGGTGCCTGCGTACCGGCCGTTGCACGAATACTGGCCGCTTGCCCCTCCGACATGTATTGTCCCTGTGTATGTGCAGCCGCCCATAGAAGACCCGCCGCCTCGGATTATCTCAACCCTGTCGTCGCCTATGATATTTATTGTGATATTGTCGTCCGTAAGCCTCTGCCCGTTGGGGTTTTTCCACTCACCCCTGAAAAAGGGCCCGCTCTTATGTGAGAATGCAAATTCCCACCGGCAGCATTCGTTTCCGATCCAGGTAGTCCCGCGCAACGCTTCTATCTGCGTGGGCAGATTGTCGGAAAAGACACTGTTGGCCGGGATAAAGAAACATGCGGTGAGGATAAAAAAAGCTATGGCTGGTCTTCTCATGGATACCCTCCTTTAACTTTTTTGTTATATCTCCCGTATCGGCATACTTCATGAAAGAAATAAGATGGTTTAATGGAAAGGAGCAGGAGCAGAAGACCGCCAACATCTGAAAATTACATATATAGACCTCTCACCCGAATAGCTTGAGATATAACCTTTCGGTTAATTAACCTGAAAGGGTAATCTACGGCATTTCCCGGAAATATTTGTGTTTGCTTTTCAGAGCGGGCTTCTTAATATAGATAATATATTTTACTCATCCCGTCGTTATCAGCCGGGATGCTTGTATATTAACAGTGTTCGTTTCAAGCTCTTGTATCCGTACACATTTCGATTCGTATGAATGAAAGGGGGGTTCATGAAGAACATACGTATTTTATCCGCCCTGCTGGCATCCGTTATACTGACCGTCTGGCCTCTTGTGCTTACTGCAGCAGATACCATGACTTCCACCGAAAAGTCTCTGCGTGAGGGCCTGGAAAAAATAGGGATCAAGGATGCGCTCGTCGATGTAAGCGTGAGGATTCACATACCTGACAGATACCGGAACAACGACCTCGGACAGCCCGAACTCATGCCCGCGGTTGACCTCTGGGGCACGCTCATCCGGCCCGCAGGAGATGTGAAGCGTCCCACCATACTGATATCCACCGCCTACCGCAGGGAAACGTGCATCCCGATGGGATATTCGCTTGTCAAACACGGTTATAACGTTCTGGCCATCGACAACCGGGGGACTGGTTCAGCCGGAGGCCACTGGACGGCCTTTGACATTATCGAGCACTATGATACCGCTTATGTCATCGACAGCTGGATTCCCTTTCAGGACTGGTCCGACGGCAAGGTCGGCATGATAGGCGCCTCATATATGGCGATCATCCAGTTTATGGCAGGCGGCCTCATCAATACAGATCCAGCAACAGGCGAACCCGTACATTTAAAGGCCCTGTTCCCGCAACTGCCCATGAGCGACCCATACCGCGTGATCGCGGTTCACGGCGGCATGTATGAGAGAGAATTCATGATAATCTGGCTCACAATCACCAATATAAGCTCCATAGTAATGCCGCTTATAGCTACAAACGACCCCGGCGCACAGGCCGAGAAATGGGACATCTGGACCTCGCACATTGAAAATATAAGCGATACGATAAACTGGGTTATGAACCCCGTGCATATGAACTACTGCGACTGGTTCAAGCTCAAGAACGCATCGCTCTACTTCCCTGTTAAGCCTAAGAAAGGCTGGCGCTACGATAACGGCGCGCCTATCGAGGAAGGCAAACGCGTGATCCCGGCCAAACTGCCTGTTTTCATGATCGGCGGCTGGTTCGACATCTTTACGCTCGGCGAAAGTGAATGCTATGAATACGGGCTTGCCAACCACGCACCGGGCGATAAGGCCATGGTCATCGGCCCCTGGTACCACATCACCGGCGCGATGGGACTGGGCCTTTCCGGTCTCGGCAGCAACGAACTGGCTGCACGCTGGTTCGACTGGAAGATCAAGGGGATCGATGACCCTTTCATGAAGGAATATCCGGTATTGCAGTATGTAATGGGAGCAGACAGATGGAGGGCTGAAAAGGACTGGCCGCTCACAAAAGTCAAAGGCCGGACTCAGGAAAAAAAGCTTTACCTTTCAGTGCAGCGCCCTTCCGCAATCGGCAGTGACTGGTTCTCTGCACTGAATGCCACAGGCAATTACTCCCTTGTCGAAGACGTAAGCATCGCTGACCATTATGGCACGGCGCCTGTATTAAGGCATGACCCTCCCTTATTCCACGGAAGAAAGTCACGCTCGAATGCTCGCTGGCTGGCAGGCGGACAGGATATGAGCTATGACATATCCCTTTATCAGGATGGAGTCGACAAGGACAGCGAATCCCCCTCCGAGGACGAACGCAAAGATGAGGTCGGTGTGCTCACCTTCTCGACAGAACCACTTGAAAAGGACATCGAGATAACCGGACCGCTCACCCTGACCTTCCTGGCAAAGACACGGTTCACGAGGCTGCTCACCCAAGCTGTCGTCGATCAGTGTATCGCATTGCTCAAGGATGCCATGAACCTGGATGACGTCATGCTGCTGGACATCCGTACCAGACGGGATGTACAGTGGATAGTGGAGCTCAACGACGTGTTCCCGGAAGGACGGGCCAAAAATATCACCTCGGGCTGGCTTTCAGCATGGCACCGCCCCTACGACCCTGAAGACCCCGCAAAGACCGATCCTGACTATACACCGTTCAATCCCTTCTATTATGCGGACACCTATGATGCTCAGCATCCCGACTTTAATCCGATCGAAGATGGCAAGGTGTACCGCTATGTCGTTGAGCTCTGGCCTACATCAAACGTATTCAAGAAAGGGCACCGCATCCGCGTGAGCATCTCGAACTCGGACTTCCCGCATCTGGCACCGGTCCTCATACCGTCCGAAAACACCATCATGCTCTATAACCCGGATGACCCGGATGACGAGGAAGACTGGGCAAGAATCGATTTCACCACCACCACAACGTCCGGTGAAGGCATTACCTGGAAATGGATAACCGGCGCAAAGGCAGGCGGCACAATACCCGGGGAGTTTTCAGCAGCAAACGACTACCTGATGAACAGCAGGGACGGACAATCTCAGGAAGAATCATCCGGCGGTGACAGCAACGGCAGCAAATCCGGTTCTGAATCATCAGATGACGGATCATCCTCTGGTATGTGCTTTATCGGGGTTTCCGTCCTGTCCGGAACATAATCAGCACATGAAAAATGGAATAAAAAAACAGGGTTGAAAAAAACTGCATTATAAAGGGGTATGTCCTGGGTGTTAATACCCTGGACGTCAGACAGGCCAAAGGCATTGGCTTTGCGATTCCTATCGAGGTGATTTTCGAGGAATTCCCGGATTCCTTATAGCCCCACTCTATCGTTTCAATTCGTTGCCGACAGAGAAGGCATCGGCAAGCTTGCTGCCGATACCATAATACGCCATGCTGCCATATGAACCCCAGAGCATGGGCCGAACCTTCTCGATATCGGGAAACTTCTGGGGATTTACAGCCTCGCTCTCGGCGACCATGCCCACAATCTCCCCGATGAACATCGTATGCAACCCGAGTTCGACCATTTTGATAAGATTGCATTCAAGGGCGTAGGGAAATTCTTTTACGACAGGCGCATTGACAAGTTTGCTCTTTTCAGGAGTGAGCCCCGTCTCCCTGAACTTGTCATGGTCTCTTCCCGATACCATGCCGACAAAGTCAGCCTCTCTGAAATACTTTTCGGATGGTATGTTTACCGTGAACGCCCCGGCCTCTTTGATATTGTGATAAGTAAGCGTCGCCTCCCTGAGAGACACGCTTACACAGGGCGGCTTGCTTGATGCGATGCCGCCCCAGGCGGCATTCATGATATTGGGTTTGCCGTCCGGGCTGTATGACCCGATGATGAGAACCGGAGCGGGGAGCAATATGGTTTGAGGTGAAAGGTCGATTTTCATAATTTTCTCCTTTTGTCTGAATTAGGGTTGCTGCCGTTCATTTTCAAGACCGGAACGTCCGCCAAGATAATCCGTTTTCTCTGATTCAATAAGGATTTTTATCATCAATTAAACCTGCACACTGCACGTATTTGATTATTTAAAAGATTAATAAAGATTTTGCCCGAACGTCCGTTAAGTCAGATATGGGTATCTGTATATCGTTACACCCGGAGGATAGAATGCATCATGGAATTTATGCCAAATCTGCATTCAGGTACATTTTATTACTGGTGAGCTGTTTTTTTCTTTCAACAATCCTCGCCTGCTCCGACTCGACGCAAAGCCCTAAAACGCTTGAGGAGTCTGTTGACATAAGAATGGTACAGCACCATCAGTTAATGCTTCAGAATATCGCTGACAGCAACAATGGCAACCGCTTTCCCGGTACTCCCGGTTTTGAACAATCAGTCAGTTATGTTAAAGACTGGCTCGAATTTTCCGGATACAAACCCGTTATTCAGGAATTTGACCTTCCAATTTACAAGGATCTGTCAGCCCCTGTCTTAAATCAGGTCAGTCCAAATTCCGTTATCTATCCACCTGATGTTTCAAATGGTTTCATGACCATCGGCTATTCCGGAAGCGGCAACATAACGGCCGAAGTGCAGCCGGTGGATCTCATCATTCCCATGTCTGCTGATAATCCGCCCAATACATGCAACAGCGGTTGCGAGACGGCCGATTTTACCGGCTTCGTTCCGGGCAGAATCGCCCTGCTTCAACGAGGGAGCTGCAGCTACGGCCTCAAAGCCGCCAATGCACAGGCTGCCGGAGCTACCGGTGTCATTATCATGAATGAAGGTCAGCCCGATCGCACCGGTGCTGTAAGATCAACATTGGGAAGCTATAATATTACTGTTCCGGTCGTGTCTTTAAATTACAATATAGGCGTAGAATTATACAATCTGATAAATACTGGTATGACGGTCAGTATAAATTTGAAGGTTGATGGTGCTTTGGAAGCACTTAAAACCTGTAATATCATCGCCGACACAGCGGGCGGTGACGATAATCATACAGTAGTTGTCGGCGCTCATCTCGATTCAGTCTCCAACGGCCCAGGGATCAATGACAATGGCAGCGGTTCAGCCGCCATTCTCGAGGTTGCATGCAAAATGGGACTGCTTCATATCGACCCTGCTTACAAGGTACGGTTCGTTTTCTTCAGCGCTGAAGAAGAAGGCCTGCTCGGCTCCGAATATTATGTGTCACACCTGTCACCTGCAGAACTGGCAAAAATCTCAATGTATTTGAACTTCGACATGCTCGCCTCACCCAATTACGTTCGTTTCGTGTATGACGGCGACGGTTCCGATTCTCCCAATCCGGGGCCGCCGGGTTCGGAACAGATAGAAAAGCTGTTTAATGATTACTTTGCATTAAACAGCCTTCCGACAGATCCAACGGCCATATCAGGCTCATCCGATCACGGTCCCTTTGCCGACAGGAATATCCCTGTAGGAGGGATATACGCAGGATCCAGCGAGATTAAAAGCGAAGAACAGGTGATGAAGTACGGCGGCACAGCAGGTGATCATTGTGACCCCAATTATCATACCCCATATGATACCGAGGCTAACCTGAATTACATAATCGAAGAACAGATGCTCAAAGCCGCTGCCTATTCCGTTAATACTTACAGCCATACCCTGCCTGATATGCTGATGAAAAGTAACTCACTTAAAGCGAAAAACGAACAGGCTTATCATTCAACGTACAAGGGCCCGTTTGCAATTGAGTAAAATATTGTCCCGAAATCAGATCGCATCAAAGCGTTGATTCTTGACATATCCTTTAAAATACCAAAGATTAATCCTGTGACTGAATTCATGATTAAATCAAAAGGGGACTGCATTTATGAAAGTCTTTGATAGACCCGGGCCTGTCAACACCGATGAGACCATCCGAATTGCAAAGTCGGCTTCCTCGAAATATGAATATATCGTTGTGGCTTCGATAACCGGAGACTCCGCTATAAAGCTTGCCGGAATTCTCCCTGATAAAAAAATAGTCTGTGTGACGTGCCCGCAGGGGATGAGCTGGGAAGTAGGCAAAATGAATACCGGCCCCTTTGCAGATATTGCCGAACTGGCGGTTATCCGTGACCAATGGGCAAACCGGGGTTTGTTGAAAGTTCCCATGACTGTAACACCTGAAAACAGAAAGGAGCTGGACAGACTCAACGTAAAAATCGTCCAGGGGACAATACCATTTTTCGGCCCGTCTTTTTCAATGAGAGTACACCTGCAGAAAGTCACCGGACTTGATCTTATGGCGAAAACCCTTGAATTGATATCCACGGGAACGCTGGTCTGCCTGGAATGCGTTCTCATGTCCGTGGATGCCGGTGTAATTCCTGAAGGCATTGAAGTGCTTGCATTGGCGGGTACCGAGCGAGGCCTTGATACGGCATGGATAATCAGAGGAAGCGCTTCCGCCAATCTTTTCCATCCGTCAAAAGGCGCCAGATTCGTTGAACTCATTGCCAAACCCGGGGTTTCTTCAATACCGGATGTCGCGATAGAATATCTCAGATAAAGTCCATACAGGACTCTCTCAACCAAACAGCTTCATAGTACGCAATTTCGTTAGACATCTGCGCTTCTCTAATGTGTACAGGTATTTCTAACCTTTCGTTCCAGGCTTTCCGATATAAGATATAAATCCGCTGTTGAATATCAATGGGGGAGATGAGTATGAATAGTAGGTTATATGGATTTCAAACCTGTATCAAAAACCCGCAGTTCATGATTGTCGCTAAACTTTAAATCCTTGAAATCGGATATCATAATGCCCGTCCGCGGAAGTGGCGGTTACCGAATACGGGGAAACTTCCTGGTATATTCGGCCGATTCACTTGCGTAATCCCTCTTCAGACGCGCCTTGACTGTCACCTCGAACGAAACGCTGTTCCCTGACAATTCGGGCTTCGATGGGAAAAGGATCAGCGGCGTAGGATACCATTTGCCTTCCACCCCTACATGCCTCTGTCCGTTTCCGTCATAGTAGTAAAGCGTTGCGAAATAATCCAGAGGTTCGCCTTTTGGCGCTGAAGCCCCGTTAATACATACGTGATTGTCTTTCGACGGGTTGTAAAATCCGATCTCTCTTGCTTCTATACCTATTTGAATCACATCCGTCGGCGCCTTGATGGGTGTGATGGCAAGATTGTTGCCGTCTGAATAAACGTTGATGCTTTTATCTCTATAGATTTCATCGGGCATGACCCCTGGGATTATTATCCCCATCAGATAAGATACCGATGCAGCGGACATAATACCGCCGTAACCAAGATATTTGAGAGCCGCCAGAGCAATATATTTGGCGTTGTTGCTGTCCACATTCACGCCTGCATGGTCGTGTATCTTCCATGTCAGCTGTGAGCAGTAAAGGCATCGCTTCTGATATGGAGGCTTAATACAAATGTCCTCGGTTTTTTTGTCGTGAGGGACGAATACCGTCCAGTTATAACCCGACATGCTGGCAGTCCCGTAACGTATAATAGCCCAGTCCAATGCCGATGTTATTTGGTAAACCGATTTACGGTTGCTGTGCGCAAGCGCAACGCGGCCGTAATCCGATTTCCACACCGACAGCGGACGGATGATGACTCCGTCCGAGACCGCTTCATAAACAAAGCTGTTGCCCTGGTAGTTGCCCGCATGGGTGAAGTCGATCACATATGGCAGATGAGGGACTATACCTGACGATCTGCCGAACAGGATATCTCCCCTCTGCATGGAGTCATAATCGGGACGGCCGCTCACACCTGCTTCGCCTGACGGGGACGAATCCTTGGTATTATCGAGCATGGTCGCAACCGCATCCTGCACTATGTTATAATTCATGTCGTCCCGGCGCATCTCTTGAAGGTCCTGTTCAATCTGATCCAAAAGGACGTCACTTCTTTCAGTGTCTATTGCCGGGTCCGCTACCTGTTTGTAAAGATCATTTATTTCAAGCTGAAGTTTGATGGTTTCATCGGAAAAAGGCATCTTTGCTAGTAATGTCGTCAAAGCATTTTGAAACGCCGCCTCTTCCTCGGGAGAATCGATGCTGTCAGGGTCGCCCGATTCCTTCGCGACATCAAGGGCCTCGTTGACTGCCTCGACAAGTTCGTCCGGGAGGCCGTCTTCGTTTTCATCAATCATCAGATTTATTTTCGCCGGTGCATCATTACTGCTGCTGCTCCCGCCGCATCCACAGGACATGAACAATAGAAAGAACAGGCTAAAGGCCGCCATCATAACCATCATTAAATTTCTATTCATATCCATTCCCCTAAGATAACCTGATAAATTGTTTAATATTTGTATCGACAAAATTATTTTAAATATAACGGTTATTAACTGAAACTTTTTAAAAGATAGATACCAGAGATCGCAGCTTCTTGGAGGGTTGTGAATTTATCAGGACTTTCCCGAGTATATAAAGCCCGATTCAGGGCCTGTTCGTCTCTGAACAATCCTATCCTGAAACCCTCAAGGCATACACCCTGACATAATCGACCAGGAAGGAATCCGGCAAATCGGCTTTCTTGATGTCTCCTGCCCAGGTGCCGATCTCATCGCTTATGATGAGTTCCCCTGGCTTTTCGCATACGCCTCCATAGCTGTGGCTCCAGGTCTTTACTCCGTCGATGTAATAGACATATTTTTGAGGCGTCCATAAAAGGCCCACCGTGTGCCATCCTTCCATTGCGCCCTTTAAAAAGACCTTTCTGGCTGAAGACTTGTGCTCGCTTCCGTAACCGTCCCAGTGGATAGTCTGCTGAATCATGTTATCGAGCGTGGGCTTTTCGAATATGTCTATTTCCGCACCGTCAACGCCTCCGTTTCCAATGCTGCCTTCATCGCCGGCCATCATCCAGAATGCGGGCCAGTGGCCCTGCTCTCTGTGAAACTTAACCCTTATCGCATAATAGCCGTAAGGCTCTTCCATGAGGCTTATGAGCCCTTTGGAGGTGATGCAGCCGTCGATGAACCTGCTGTCCTCTTCATATGTAGTCATGACGAGATTGCCCTCGCCGTCGAGGCTTACCGCCTCTTTCTCCCACCAGCCGTCGCGCCTGGGCGAGTTGTCTTCAAAGCTCCATTTGCTTTCATCGAGCGCCGTCCCGTTAAAGTCGTCTTCAAAAACGAGTTCAAGTTCATAGCCTTCTGGAGATTCGGGGACAAAGCTCTCGCGGTTTTCGGGCTTTACAAGACCATCCGGAATCCAGAAAAATGTTATTGCAGGGATGCAGGCAACCAGCGTCAATAACAATCCTGTCAAAAAGGCTCTTTTAAGGTTCTTCATAATCCCCTCGATATAGAAAAATTAAAAACTATTTTAATATATACCCGCTCAAAAAGCTACCACGGCCTGATGAAGTATTTCCTGCTGTCCTCACAATACAGCACTGGTAATAAAACAATTGCCCCCGCCTGATGATGAACTTTCCGGCACAGCGCTTTCTGTTGTAAACGAAGTTAATGATGAAGCTTGGGATTCGGCTCCACGGTCATCCCGGTATATTACCTGCCAGTAGTACTTCGACCCCGAGTCAAGCAAGCCGGAAGGAATTGTGAATGCAGTCCTATTGACCGTATCAAAAGAACCTGAATAGACGATGCTTCCCGATGAATCCTGAATAAGCCACCGGCTTGCTTCATGCGCATCACCGTCTTCATCCATAAACTCCGATGTGGAAAGTGTAACCGGCTGCCCCATATTTACCGACCCGTCATCGGGAGGCTGAAGATTTACCGGTTGATCAGGTCTTGTGTTGGCCTGGCCGCTCAAAGATATGCTCCTGCTGATCCCGGCGGAGTCCACCTGCAGCTCTGCCGTATTGGTGGTCTTTCCTGCCTGTCCGGTGAACATCACCTGAATATCAAGCGATGCTGCCGATTCTATATCCAGATCGGAAAAAGGTATCACGGAATACATCGGGTTTGTCACAGTGCAGGAGGTATCCGTCAACGTCACGGACCCGTTATTCGTGATTGTAAATGATCGGGTCAGGAACGGCTGATCGGGAAGCAGGAGCATGCCGAAATCAATGCCGGAAGAGCTCAGTACAAAGGAAGCACCTGGTACCGTGGCGAAGTTTACGGTATATACCTCATCCTCTATATCGCATTCGTTCGTACCGGCCGCTATCCTGAAATATCCGTTTTCACCCCAGCCAGGCCCCCAGCTGTTTTTAATTATCCAGCACTGCTGTGCATCATCGTAACCGACTATTGCTACAGCATGTCCTCCTTCAACCTTGCCGGTTGTGTGACGATAGATCCCCGACTGGTAGTAAAAAAAGTCAGTATAGACTGTAAATCCGGTTAATACCGGCCCATACCGGGCAATCGCGCTTTTTATTGACTCTACCGAAGTTGAAACATCTTCAAATGACGTAATCCGATATGTATTTTGCCGCCAGTCGGCACATCCTTCACATCTGCCGGCTATTCCGCTTGTCCCGGAAGTGTAAGGGTAGCATGCTTCAAGGGGTGCACCCGTTTTTTTCAGAAAATCAAACGCAACGTCCAGAAACCCTCCGTCGCACCCATAATTTTCAGAGTCACATGAAACCATCGACTGTTCAGAAAGGTCCAATTCCATATCGGGTGACCGGCTGGTAATGAGTATGCGGGATTCAAGAACGGCCGTTGCGGCAAAGGCATAACATGAACCGCAATTCCCCTGGTCCCTCACACCTGTGACGTAATTGTGGCCGCCCATGTTTCTCCAGTCAACATGAGCAGGTATTATGGCCTCGGCGGAAACCTTATTTGATTTGGCTTTCATGCCGGACTTGCTGCCGGGTTTCAGCGATACGAGGCGCTTGATTGCCTCAGGCGGAAGTTTCGAGATCGACGTTTCCCCTGCAATCCAATCGGCGCCCTTTTCGCGAATGGCCTCATTTACTTCTTCCGCATCGATCGCCAGGAGAGGCGAGGAAACAAGAATGAGCAACAGGAAAAGAACAACCCTTATGAACGTTTTCTTCACGCCGCTCTCCTGCTTTCCGAGGATATTTTATTCATTCAACTTGTACATATTCTATCGACATTTAACTGATTAACTTGAGTTGGTACCCCCTGCGGATTTGAAACTGAAGGCATGAATAAATGCGGGGCCGGGACGACCGCATGTGCCGCCCTGCCCTGCCGGGAATACAGATTTATTTACTGACCGGCTTTCTCAATATATATCCCGGAGCCTATCCAGATCGTGTCGGTAAGCTTCGTTGAATAGCCTTTCTTAAGCCATATTCTGTTGCCGTCCTCAGGATTGGGCCAGATGAACAGGACGAAGCCGTCGCTATATCCTTTTTTCCTGTAGGCCGCGTCCGATACCATCTGGAAAAACTTGGCGTCCTTCTGCTCTTTGATCCCGTATTGAGGATAGGCCTTCATCGCGAAACCGGCATTGAAGAAATCCTTTCCGATCATATCAGGTTTGGCGCCATGCGCCAGGCATTTGATTTTTACGACGCGTCCATCCTTCATTTCGTTTTCATAGGCATACATGTAGAGTTCGCCCTTCTGAAACCGGCATTTGCCTGCTTTGCACTCAGGATCTGACGCCTGCTTGTCAAATTCCTTGAAAGTCGCGGCCAATCCGGCCTCCTTGCCCAGCTTTTTCATATTGGCCAAAGCGAGCGCTTTGGCGCTGCAGACGAATTCCATCAGCTCATTTTCTTTTGGCGGCAGTTTGGACATCCCGCTGCACTCGCCTGGATAATAAGAGGACGATCCCTCTACACTCAAGAGATCGGTCATGTCCGCACCCGGGATATAGTTCAGGTATATCTTTTCAAAGGTGCCGTCAGTCTTGATGCTGTCTAACGCTGATTTCCATTTATCGATGGTTTCCTGCGGTGTTCCGAGAGAAAGCGCAATATAGAAATAGGAGCTGCTGAGTGTCGCGACAGGCTCCAGATCGTCCATGCTGTATCCGGCGCTCTTCACGATGTCGCCGACCGTGATGTCCGTGAAGACGCAGAGCTGGACTTCGCCGTTCATGAGCTTTTTGACGTTATCGGCAGGAAGCTGCGAACTGACAAGGTTCGTAAATCCCCTGTTCATGAGGTCCTGCTCGTTGAACCAGCTGGTTACCGTGCCGATGGCTGCCACTTTCCTGGCATCCTCCAGGCTCTCCATCTTTATGCCCGAACCCTTTTTAGCGTAAAATATCGAGCTGTTCTTTCCGACCGGCCCTACCCAGTTAAACAGCTTTTCCCGTTTTTCAGTTCTCTCGCAACTGAACAGCACCACATTCGGATTGATAAGCGCCAGGTTGTAGGCCTCGTCCCAGGAGGTGAGCCTTACATTGTCCGGGATTCCCTGTCTTTTGCTTATCTCGCGCACGATTTCGGTAACAAAACCAGTGACCTTTCCGTCCTTCATGAATGTAACCGGCGGATATTCTTCGGTAACCATCTGGATTATTTCTGGCGGCGTCTCGGCAGGCAGCCATTTTACGTATATTTTTCTGAAGGTGCCGTCGTTCTTCATCTCATCGAGTTTCTTCTGCCACATGGCTACAAGCTTGGGGGAAGTCCCTTTGGAGAAGGCGATGTAGCCCATGTTCGTGGACAGGTTAAGGACCTTCTCCACATCACTCATGGTTGCCCCGTTATTTTTCAGCAGTGAGGGCATTGTGATATTGCCGCTCGGGAAAAGTTCCGCCTCGCCGCTGAGGAGCTTCTTTATGGCTGCATCCTCTGTTATGACTGTTTCCAGGTTCGTAAACCCCGCTTTCTTAAGTTGCTCCTCCGAGGCATAGTCCTTCACCACGACGATCTTCGAGGCCTTTTTTGCGTCTTCAAGCCTGACTATTCCTGTATTCGTACCTTTTTTCGCATAGAAATTCGTGTCCTGAATGACAATAGGCCCTACCCACTGGAACATCTCTTTTCGTTCGGGTGTCATGGCCATCGAGAAAAGTGCCGCGCCCGGCTTATTCATGACTGCCTTATACCCCTCTTCCCAGGCGGCCACCTTGATGTCCGCTTTCGTCCCGGTTCTCTTGATGAGCTCTTGGACCACCTCGGCCGATAATCCGGTGAGCCTGCCGTTATCGAGGTAATTGAGGGGCTCAAATGAATCGGTATAAATCCTGAGTTTTTCATGTTTGACTGGACCGGCCTGAACCGTCGTTACCGTGCCTGCGAGAAATATAAAACTCATTATCAGGGAAAAATAAGCTATTTTTTTCATAAATCTTTCCTCCGGAATTATTGTGCTCTCATACAATTTAAACAGCATTTGTCTAGACGCCTTATTTTCTGGTCTCATCCGTTAATGTAGTTTTTCCACACAGGACGGGAACGAATCATTTCTTTTCCAACATATTATCGACTGAAGTATTGTAAATGATTAGTTTTATTTTTCTTCTCACAAGATTGCCGTTTATCCACAGCCATTATCCCTGATAAAAATAGAGCAAGAGTATATTCGGAACCCAGTGATCTGCCGCCCATAACAAAAACTGAAAACCAATAATGAAAATATCAGGAATAAAGACCTGTTACAGCAAATCGCTAGGGCTCCAGGTTTATCACCATGTCGACATAATCGGTCCAGGCATTGGCGCCGAAGAGCACTATCTCACGGTAGAATGACGGCGGATAAAGGTCGTCGGTTACCCACATGTCATGGAAGATGCTCAATCCCGAGGCCTCGGGATACTTGTACTGCCTTTGATATATCACGGCATTGCTCAAGGCGGTCATGACCTGACCGGCCCTGGATTTGACTGCTGCACCAACCCCTTCGCTGATAATGATATGATAGAGATAATCTCCCAGATCGACACAATAGAAATTGTCGATGTCATTCTGCTGCATGCTGAAGCTGTCGCTGGCCGCCCTGTCGTAGTATGCCGCTTTCAAATAGTCATAATCGATGTCGGCAAGAGCCTCCAGGGCATATTCGTTAACCGCATCATAGAGGACATCCATCTTTGAGAGGTCGACCAGGGAGAGCGTGAATGCCCGCGGATTAAGCCTGCGCTCAGCCATCAGCTTATATGCGCTGTCTCACATGCTTCGTGCAAGGGATACAGGTGCAATATCCGGGTCGCCGATGACAGCGTCGATTCCCTGATAGGAAAAAAGATCGGCAGGAAAATTCTCTTCAGAGCTCAACAGGTAATCTGCACTGCCGCGCACCTCATAGGCCAGTTCGATCCCGCCCATCAGGCAGGCAAAGGGATAGAATATGTCGACTGGACGGCCGATGAGATCTTTCAGATAGGCCATGGTCTGCCCTAATTCCTTATGAGTAAGCCTGTCATTGCCGTTTCCCTCATCGAACCCTATGCCTAGAACGCGCGGCGTGTCGGGCGGCAGATCCGTAAATCCGCTGCCATGGTCGAATATAGAGTACATGTAGTGTTCCGACGGGTAGAGCGTGGCGGCCCAGCTTAAAAAGGCTTCCGTGTCGCTTAAGGAACCCGAGTTGATTTCGCCTGTCTGCACCACGAGGTCTTTATTGAAGTCTCCCCCGCTAAGGTAATAATATCCATCCACATATTTAGCATTTTCGCCATAGGCATCCATCATCAGGACAATCTGTATATTGTTGTTCAGGTCCCGGGCCTTAATATCTTCCAGTGTCTGGAGATAGTATTTAAGGATAATCCCCATATCGTAGCTTATATTGTTGTCCACGGCGAAATGCGTGATAAGCGTCCACTTGTACGGGGTATCCTCGACCTTGATGGAAAGCTCCTGTTCCGCCTTGTACAGGCCCTTCGGCAGAACGGCATCAACAGCCTTCACACTGAAGGTATAAACACCTACGGAACCGCTTTCAATGGTGCCTGAAACAGTACCATTCTGCGCCAGACTCAAGCCCGGCGGCAGCACCCCGGACTCAAGGGTGAAAAGGTAATTGCCGGTGCCGCCTTTAACAGCAATCGCGGCCTTGTAATAGCCTCCCGCCTTGCCGTCATGCAAAGGGCCGCTTACTTTAAGACAACCGGTGAGAATTCCCGCCGAAAGGATGACCCCCAGGACTGTAAGCCGCCATGAATACCCGGACCTGATTTCTCTTATCATGACTTGATACCCCCTCATAATTCTTCAGAATCATCCCGGTTGCAATATACTGAATATATCATACTGCCGGGTTTCCGGACAATAACGGCATCGTTTTTTATCAGCCAGATATCCCACGTAGATCCCGGCTGTCTGAAATGCCCGTAAATTATTTCAGGAAACTTCCGATATGTCCTTCATGAAGAAGACTTCCTTAGCGGGATTGGCCGCTGTCTTAATCATCATTCTTTCCCTTGCGTCCGCCTGTTCGGAAAGCAGCAACAGCAGAGCACCCGTTGCGTATACGCCGCCTGTTGACCAGGATTTCAGCTCCTACGGCTGGGCCGAAGCGTTCAGCAAGGCCCATGACAGACTTTCCCGGGAATATGCATTCACCGACTGGAAGAAAATAGATTTCGACGCCCTTTATTATGAGTTCTATCCGAGGATAGCCGAGGCCGAGGCATCCCATGATGCGAAGTCCTATTATCTTGCAATCAGGGAATACCTCTCAAACATTCATGACGGCCATATCTCGTTTCCGGCGATCGACGAGATCATAATGAAAGAAGAAGTGGGATATAGCTACGGACTTGCCATAGTGGGACTTGACGACGGGCGGTACATCGCCGCAAAGCTTCTGCCGGAAGGGCCTGCCGAGACCGCCGGGATCCTTCAGGGTGCGGAAATAATAAGCTGGAATGGCATCCCGGTCGAGGCAGCGGTGGCTCAGGTAAAACCCATCTGGAAATCAGGCCCGCCTGCAACGAATGACTACTCGAAGATTATCAGGCTCAACTATCTGACCCGCGCACCTATGGGAAGCGAGGTAACTGTAGTCTATAAAAATCCCGGAAGCATATCATCTTCAAGCACGGTGCTGACGGCTGCGGATGATTCTTATCAAAGCCCGGACATCACAGAGTGGTTTGCCAGAAGGCCCACCATGGAACAGGCGAAACGTTTTCTCGATTATTACATGCTTCCTCAGGGTTACGGCTATATGGCCCTATATATAGAGCTGGACATGAGCGACCCATATTCATTACAGAACCGCGTTATCGACAAATTCAGGCAGGCCCTTGAGTACTTTATAAACAACAATGCCAAAGGCATCATTATAGATATCAGGGCGAACTTCGGCGGATCAGACCAGATGGCGGCGGACATCTGCGGATTCTTCAACAGGGACCGGCTCTTTTATGAAAGGACAGTACAGTATGATGCAAGTCTCGATGCATTTGTGGACGTAATGACGGACCCTGAAACGCAGTTGAGCTTTATTGGAAAAACCCCTGCTTTCATACGCCCGCAGAAGCCTTATTACGGCGGTCATGTAGTCGCCCTCGTCTCTCCCGGCAATATAAGTTCAGGCGAAGGGGTCGCCATGGGCATTAAAAATCTCGCAAAAGGATATGTCATTGGCTTTAACGGCACAAACGGCTCATTCGGCATAGTGGGCGTGCACCTCACGCTGCCCGGTCCTGATACTGATACACATTATACCTTCAGGTACGCATACGGCCGCTCTCTCGACTCAAAAAGCGTCGTGCAGATCGACAGCAATGCCGAAGGAATCGGCGGTATCATTCCGGACATGAGGGTCCCGGCCACATACGACAACATCATCGCACTTGCAAACGGCACCGATGTCGAACTCGAGTATGCAATCGACTACCTTAATAGCGTCATCAAGTAACGCCCATGAAGAATTTAATGCCGGACGATCATCTGGGCAAATCGATTTGAGGTTGCGAGATTGCGGGCAGACAGCTTCATTCATTGAAAAATGGTTATTGGAATTGGGGTTTGTTTTTGAGGTCCTTTGAGATATATTTTACCAATGTCGATCACATCATTCACAATAATACTTGTAGTGATCTATCTGATTTTTCTTAACTGGAATTACCGATGGCTTAAAAAACCGCTCACAAAGGCTGAAATCGACAGGCTCTCCGCCAAAGGCGGGTATGATGACATGAGCGCCGTTGGAAAGGCGAATTTCCGGCGGTTCATGGAGGCCGACGACGGAAAGCCCTTTTATATGGTCAACCTCATGAAATACCGGGAAAAGGCGCTCTATCATGAAGGGGAATTTCCCGATGTGAAGACCGGAGAAGATGCAGCGAAGCTTTACAACAGGGCCGTAATCAAAGAGCTTATCAAGCGCGGCTCCTACCCGGTATTCTATTCGCGGAAAATGGCAAACCTCATAAGCGACAGCGACGGTACGGATTTTTTCGAACATGTCGGCATCGTGCGCTACCGCAGCAGGAGGGACCTGCTCAACATGGTCGAAAGCCCGGTTTATGAGGAATGCATAAAACACAAGTGGGCGTCGCTTGAAAAGACGGTCGCCGTTCCCACACGCAGGGTCATGATGATAGACCCGGCTGTTACCGTCACGCTGGCAATGGTCATTATCTGGCTCGCAGTCATACTGGCAGCCTCTTGAAATTAAAAATTATATAAACAGATTTCATCCGCAGCCGATAGTAAGCTATTGGCATAAAATTCTACCTGAGCGCCTTCTGAATATTCTTGTCATTGAGCAGTTCGGTCATTTTTTTCTGGTACCACCCCGGTATGGTGTCCTGCGGCCAGCCTGACTCGACATTAACGATTTCTTTCATCTTCTTTGTGCCGAGTGATTTCCTGTTGTTGTCCATGACATTTAATTCAACGTCGATGATAAGCTCGCTCTTTTCAGCGCCGAAGCTCTTCGGATAGTAGTTGCTCCACCAGTCATTCATCACCATCAGGACCAGACGCTGGGCGCCTGTCGATTTCATTTCAGTAAGCATCGCCGAGGGGTCCTTTGCCACCACAGCTTTCTTCGATACTACTTTAAAACCCTTGCCGCTCAGAGATTCCGCAATATTAGAAGCCATCTCGTCAGACAACCGCAAATCGCTAGTTGTCCACAGGTCGAACGGGTTGCCGTAGCCGCCCCGCATTGTTCCCACGAACCTGGGGTCGTTCTCCCCGCTTATCACATAGGGCCGTTTATCCAGCACTCCGACAGCAACCGTCCGGGTACCGCTGTAATTGAGGTCCGCCCTGACGTTTGAATAATTGATGCGATAGCTGCTGCCGCAGTTTATGATTATCCCCAGCGCGAGAATCAGACAGACTAGTGGAATCAGTTTAATACGTTTATTCATGGGCTGCTCCTTCTCTTGCAATTTCCTTCTTGTTTTTCCGGCTTTCAAATATACTTTATCGGCTGAAACTGAAAAAAGAACAGGGGCAGTTGTTCCGCCGTCCTTTATCCTTAAGCCCGCCTACTCAACCGGGAAATTAAAATACGTATTCGGGTAAGGCTCGTTCGCAAGCGTGAAGTGCCACCACTCTTTATCATATGGTTTGAACCCGTACATTATCATGAGCGTTCTCAATAAAAGCCTGTTCGCTTTTTTATCGGCCTGCACCAGGCTGCTGTCCGGCCAGGAGACCGGCCCGAAAAAATCGAATGTGCCACCCATATCAAGCTCTTTGCCCGAACCGGACTGAATGATCGTCAGATCGACCGTGCTGCCTCTGGTATGGCCAGACCGGGAAGCGATATAACCGTCCCTGAAAAGATTTGTTTTATCGACATCAGGATAATACTCTTTTTTCATCTTCGTATCGCCTATATCAGCCGCCCACCTGATAAAATTATCCACAGCCGCCTGAGGCCTGTAGGCATCGAATATCTTGAGTTCCAGCCCGAATGGCAGGAGGTCATCCTGTACCTTTTTAAGCGCCAGTGCTGCTGGTTTTGAAATTATGCAGCGAGGCTTCAGATAGCCGTCCACCCGGCGGCCCGTAAAATTATTGTCGGAATAATAGCGCATTTCAAGCCTGATCCCAGGTATGACATCGTCAAGGTAGACAAAACCTTCAGGCAGTGGCTGGGCAGCGTTTATTACCGCCGGTATCAATAAAGCCAAAGTTATCAGGGCTGAAACGAAATGCTTCCCTCTGTTATTCATAATCGCCCCCATAAGGTCTTCATCACTCAATCGCCAAACCAGCTAACCGGAGCAGAAAATAAACCTGTTCCGCTCACGCTAATCAGCTTATCGGATTAATTGCTTTTATTTTTTCCTTTTGTCTTTTGCTTCATTACTTATTTCCAGCAGCCCGATGGCATACCACCAGCCCGTATAATTCGATTTCATGAAAGCCACACGGCGCTTTCCATGAAAATCATATTCAACTATGCCTTCTTCCATCGACAGCATTTCCTTTATCGCCATTGTCATTGAACTGCTTCCCTGGGCCTCAGGGTCCATAAATACAAGTCCGGGCTTTTTATTGATGGCGGTAATATGATCCTTGTTAAGGGCATAGAAAATTGCTTCGTCAGGGAGTCTCATCATCTTGTTGATGAGAACACTGAGCTTCCTGGTAAAGAGCGATACCCCCAGCACACCGGTCACGGAATCACCTTTTTTTACCGGAACCGCAATTATTGCCGAAACCTGATTCGTTGATTTGCTGACGACAAGCTCACCTACCGATATTTTTCCTGAAAGGACCACAGGAAAATACGCGCGGTCACTCAGGTTCTTGTCCATCAAACCTTTGTCAACCGTGTAATATGACCCGTCAGGAAGCGCAAACCAGGCGACCGCATCTCCCTTTTCCTGTTCCTCGATTTTTTCAAGCAGCGGTTTTATTCTCTCCCAGTTTCCGCTTGCGGCCTCTTCAGTAACGGCAGCCACTTCAAGTCTGTCTGAAACGGATTTGATATATGCATCGGAGATAGTCATCAACGAAGAAACAGCAACTCCGGCATCGAACATCAAAGGGGCCGGACGTTTAACCTTTTCGGCGGCATTTGAAACCGTACATAATAACATAAACATGATGGCAATCATCAGAATCATCATTCTATTCTTCATTCACAGTCTCCTCTTCATCCTAAAAAAGTGATTATTCACGGAGTATGAGCTATTCCTCCTGCTGGTATACAACCAGCACCCACTCATTTCCGTAAAAGCTTAATGTCCTCCACGCCGCATCCTTCCTGACGACTTTCTGTTTGTCTTTAACAAGGAATGTATACGACCCCTCGCCGCTTTCTTCCTTCACCATTCTTTTGCCAAGCTCTATGAGTTCGGGATAGTTTTTGTAAAAGGGGCTGGTAAACAGGTTAAGACCTATCTGAGAGTGATCGGTTTCATAGATTATAAGCCCATCCTTCTGCATGACCCATGTTTTCACGCCGCGGCCTGCCTCGACCTGAACAGCGGCGAATTTGATCATCTCTTCAATCCTGGTCAGCATACTCACGCTGCCCAGAAACTCATTTTTCTCCGAGAAAACGGGCGCCTTGAAATCAACCGCCTTTATACCCTCGACAGAATCGATAAGATTGCTCATGACAGGTTTTCTGGTCTTCAGGATTTCTTTGACGGCATCCTGGTAGCTTATGTCGATTCCCTCGGAATTTTTGTATTTATCAGGTTCGATCACTCTGATAACGCCCTTGTCATCGACAAAGGCGCAGTCTATCACGTACGACCTTCCCAGCCGGCATTCTTTGAGGACCCTTTTTGTTTCAAGGTTTGATATCCCCATCTTGCCGATTACCGATGCAGACTTCGTCAATGTCCTGTCAATACCTTTCAGCATCCCCATTATGACAGATTCCAGATTTCTGGCAGACTTTTCAAGATTGTCTTCCACGGCCCAGAGTGTGCCTGAACACATCACAAATATTACCGTCATGGCTGTCATGATCAAACGTTTCATCCGGTTTTCCTCCCTGATTGTTTAAAATTATTGTCCCAGTTTTTTTATATACATACAAATCTTCACCGGACGCCAGGCTGTTTCTAGGGCGCCAGGAGCAGCACCTTTGTCTGGCTGGGCGCTACACGCACGCCCGGACAGTTTGTGGAATTCTGGAGCGATGCGCTTGTAAGCTTTGTGGCGGGCATCCCTCCCACCAGCACGGTGAATGATGCCGTCAGATGCCTTGCCGGGCCCATGACCATGCCGGATGCAACCCCCGTTGCCACACCGGCGTTGTCGCCGTTACTGAGCGGAATCTGAGTGTTCATATTATGTGCGGGCGCCGCCATGAAAAGCACCTTGTATGCCGCAGGAACCCCCATCGGGCCGTTGGCAATGTTCGGATAAGGGACCGGCACAGGCCCCGCCGGGCTCGGCGTCAGGCAGACATCGGGAAATCCCGTATCCATTCCGCCCATCTGTGTGTTGGCGAACATATATCCTCCCTTAGCACAGGGCGTGATAACTTTGCATACCTTTGTCCCTCCTTGCCTCGTCATTGCGGCATACGCTGAAAGTATGCCTCATTCCTCGGCTTCGTCGCTTCGCGGTATGCATTGTTCTGACGCCCTGTATATTCATTTTTACTTACCAGCTTAACAGCTTTTTCATTTCTGTTTTCTCACCACTCACCACTCTTAACCGTCTTTTACCCCAGATGAATCTGGTCGCCCTCTATTTTGACCAGTTCGTCCGCCGTAACCAGTGCGTTCTGACCTTTGAGGCTCATGTTCTTTTCCGCCCTGTAATCGATCTGATTGCTTCTTACCTGATCGATCTCTTCAACAATTTTATAGCTTCGTTTGACCTTCTGGCTTATACGCCCGGCAATCGTATCGAACATTTCGCCTACAAACTTGAAAGCGCCTGCCTGCGCCAGAACCTTGCGGCCAACATACGAGAGCTGATCGAAGAAAACCCGGGCCTTATCGGAGTGCACGGCAAGCTCGGTTGAAGTCATCGCTATGTCGCCAGCAGATACAAGGTCAACACCCTGCGCCGAGACGACACTGAAGCGGCCTTTCGGGACACCCAGATGAAGGTCGCCTTCGACTGTTATCTTGGTGGCAGATGCCTCCTTTTGTTCGAGCACGGCTATTACAAAGATATCCCCTTCAAGGTCTCCCGCAACGAGGACACTGTCTCCGACAGCCGGTTCGATAAGGCAGCTCGCCGCCCGTCTTGCGTAAACAATCCCGTATTCGCAATCAACGAAGGCCCCCCTGTCGTCACGGCCGGTGACGAAGCCGTGGGCCTGGACCTGGCAATTATGTCCTGTAATCCGTCTCAATGCTTGCTTCATCTTTTACTCCTTGATCTTTTGCTCATCAACTCATCAGCTTAACAGCTAATATCTTCTAATACACCGGTTTCCAGTTCTCGGCCTTCATCAGTTCCGAGTCGTTTCCCAGCGCCGATTCACGGTCCGTAATAACCGCCTTTTGATCTTTTATCCCGTGCAGCTTCGCCCTGAACATCCTGGCACCATAGAGATTGGCCGCACTCAGGTCCGCATGAGAAAAATCCGCATAGGTCAGGTCGGCATTGACGAAACGCGCCTGAACGCATTTCGCCTTCGTAAGGATGCACTGCCGCATGTCAGCCCCTGACATATCCGCAAGACCCATATCAGCATCAATGAAAATCGACTGGTAAAGCTTCGCATCACGGAGAACCGTTTCATTAAGCATGGCCTCCACAAAAAGGGCGTTGTTCGCCCTGGCATCAGTCAGGTTAGCCTTTTTGAGATTTGCACCCTTGAAATTGCACTGCGTAAGGTTTGTACCGCTCAGATCGCATCCCGACAGGTCCGCGCCCATAAACTGTGTAAAGGATAAATCCTGTCCCTTGAGGCTCATCCCGGAAAGGTTCGCTTCAATGAGAATGGCCGTCTGAAAACTTGTGCCGGCAAGTCTGGCCGTTCTAAGGTCGGCCTTGAGAAGTACGGTGTGTTCAAGATTTGTTTCAGAGAAATCTGTGCCGGCCGTCTCAACTTCAACAAACGTTGTGCGTTCCAGTTTGGAGCTGCAGAATCTGGCATCCGTCAGCATGCTCTGTGCAATGGCCGCTTTCCTTAGGTCTGCACCGGTAAAATCAGCGGACATGAAATCACACTGGCTTATCTGTGATGCCCTCATGTCCGCCCCTGCGAGGTTTGCCGATTTGAACGAGCACATATGCAGACTTACAAGGTTAAAAACCGTGCCGCCAAGGTCAGCCCTGTCAAATGCGCACCTAATAAGAATTGATTCCTTGAATGTCGCACCCTTTAGGTTCGTTTTGCTGAAATCCACGTCCTCAAATATCGCTCCCGAAAGCACCGCATCTCTCAAGTCAAGCCCGGCAAGGCTTTCCTTCGAAATCTGCTCGCCACGGCTGATCCTGCTGCACAAGGTTTCACGATCCATGATCAACCGTCCCCTTTGGGAATTATTTTGCGCGGGTAAACCCGCACTTTTGTGGTGAGGGCCTCACCAAGTTTGGTGTCGTGGTCGGCATACACCCTTGCAAAATCGGCCTGGTACAGGTTGGCCCCGGAGAGATTGGCACCCCTCAGGTCTGCCCTTTGAAAGGACGCATTCATTGCGTTTATCGATACCATGACCGCACCTCTCAAGTCGGCCTTTATGAATCGCGCATCTTTTGCGACAGCCCTGTAGAACCTTGCCTCTTTCAATCTGCACTCGCTGAAATCGGCCCCGTTCATCCGGGCGGCCGTGAAGTTGCAGCCGCTCAGATCGCTGCCCCTCAAATTGGCGCTGTCGAGGAGTACTCCTGAAAAGTCAGCCTTTTCAAAACCGCACTGCATAACGAATCTTACATTGGTCATGTCGGCGTTCATAAAATTGACCGCGTCCGCCTTTACCTCCAGAAAAACAGCCGAAGCAAGGGAAGCACCGCTGAAGTCCGCCTGGTTCAAATTAACCTTGAGGAAGTTGCATTTATCGAGTTTTGCATTCTTCAGGATCAGGCCTGTAAGTTCGGTCTCGAAAAAAGTCACCATCGACGCCTGAACCCGCGAAAAATCAGTATTCCCGAATTTCGCCCCGCTGAAGTCCGCTCCTTCAATCCTGGCCCCGGAAAAACCGGCGCCGCTCAGGTCGGCCCCTGCCAGTATCGCTTCCGTCATGTCAGCCCCTGCCGCGTTTACACCAGCAAAAGCCGCTTTACCCATATTCGCATTGATGAACACTGCATCTGCCAGATTCGCACCATTAAATACTGCATGGGCCAGAACCGCATTTCTGAAATTGCAGCCTGCAAGGTTTGCACCCGTGAAGTTTACGCTTTCAAGAAAAGCACCTTCAAAATCAGCACCTGTAAGATTCAGGCCGCTCAGGTCCGCTCCTGTAAGGTCAACCTCCGACAGGGACCGCTTTTCAGAATACGCCTTCATTACTGACTCACGGACGCCCCGGACCTTATCTTGATCCATGGCAGGCGCCGCATCCTGATTGTGTGCGTTTATCCTGTAAACCTCTTTTATCTTTTTCTCGCCTTCATAAAGGCGGCCGCAGAATGTTTCATCGGCAAGGTATGCATCTATCTCGGCAGGCTCTATCCCCTGGGAGCGCAGCTTATCCGCAAGCGCCTTCAGGGCATCTATCTGGGCCTGAGCGTTGAAGCTGGGCGGGCCTTTCGGTTTGTGCGCCACTTCTTCACGGATCACGTTAAAATCCATGCCCATCTTTTTAAAGAGCTCTTCGGTTCTGTTAAGGCTCCTGATCTTTCCTTCTTCGGCAAGCCTTTTCTGCTCGCGGGCCTCGGAGAAAAGCTTATCCATCAATTCAGGAAGATGCTCCAGATCGGGCGGCGGCTCTTCGGGAGACGGGATTACAGGACCGTGTTCGTCGGGATCAAGGCCGTATCCTGCGACAACCGCACGCGCCCTTTCCCTCTCCAATGCCGCGCGTATGCCAAGATTCTTCCTGATAAGCCCCTCGCCTTCGAAAAGGGCCTTGTCATCGGCAACGGAAGCATCGATGCTTTCAAGCCCGTCAGGCAGCAGATCGGAGTCCCTGAGCGCGTAAAGGGGGCCCTTTTCCTTATCGAGTCTCAGCCTCATGACATCAAGGTAGTGCTCTTTCGGCTTCTGCTCGTCAGTCCTCTCCGCACCTATTACGATATGTGAAATCTCGGATGCGTCTTCATCGCTCACTTCGCACAGGCCCTGATAGATGAGTATCGCCCTTTCCGCATGAGGGAAAAACCATACCGTTGTCAGTCTCTGCTGTATCTCGTCAAAGCTCTCAACACCATCTTTAAGCCTGTTTATGAAGCACCGTGCCGAGAATCCGGGAAGGTTTCCGGTGATGACGGGTTTTTCCGGGTGCATGTTGGTAATCTGAAATGATTCACCCGTCCTCAGGGGATGCTCAAGCCATTGATCGGGCTGGGCCGTATTGAAGATGGTCCAGTCCATGTCAGGGGCGAAGCCCGGGAAATCCTCCTTCAGCCATTTGTCGTCATGAGTCCCGGCCTTTGAAAAGCGCTGGGGCCAGGAGAAGTCCACAGGGCAGAAAGATGCCGGCTCGTGCTGCTTTTCAGGCGAGATCACTCTTTCTTTCGGATAAAGGACATTCGGTATGAGCTGCACCTTCATGTCCTTTATGTTCACAGGTTTAAAGCCCTTTCCCAGCGGATTTTTTTCAAATCCTTCTCCGCCGTAGGCATGCTCCCAATCGACCTTCATACTGGAAAAACCTACAGGTTCGCTTGGCGTGTCCCCGTTCCAGAAGCGCTCGCCGTAAACATAAAGCTCTTTTTCAACATTGCCCAGGCGAACCTTGACCGAACAGCCTATGCTTTTTTCCTTTCCCGGGACGAATGCGTAGCCTGCCACCAGGAATTCCGGCTTCTCCTTGGGTATGCACGCGTCCAGCGCCGCGTCCTTGCCGAGTTCGGCGGCCGCAAATTTCCACATGCCCGCTTCCGAATAGAGTTCCGGCCTGTCCGAGAGTGGTATGTACATAAGGACACTGGCGGCAAAGTAGAATTTATGCCTGAATTCAAAGCACCTTGTAAGTATGCCCAGTTTCTGGGGTTTTATCGTTTTCAAACTCTATTGCCCTTTCTCGCCTGTATCAACAATTGCAACATTCTTATCATCCTTCGGGTCATACTTGACTTTTACGGTTGCCCCGGCTTTGTATTCCATCAGTTTGACAGGAGACACGGGCGAGGTTATCTCGGCATCGTATTCATCGCCTTCCACAGCCTTGACAACAAGCCTGATTTTAACAACAGGGTTTGTATTATGCCGCCTTCCGGTATCAGCCACATCGATAATCCTGGCTGTTGTCTCTACACCCGAACCGAGCACCTCACTTTTCTTGAAATGATTCCAGATGACAGGGCCCACAGTAACGGCCAGCACAACACCCAGGATAATTATAAAGACAAGGTTTTCTTCAAGTGTGGTCTTTCCAGCCATTTCTTATCCTCCCTCAGTCGATAAGAGTAAGTGTATACATGTAAAGCCCAATCGCGCCCGATTTGAGCTTGGTGGAAGCCTGCTTGAACGTTAGCGGTTCGTTGGCCGATTTGACCCCGCACCTTTCCAGGGCAATCCCTGTCACGTCGATTTTGGTGGCCTGCATGGCCGTGGACAGGCCTGCAATGGTTGTCTGCATGGAGAGTATCGCGGTCTGGACCGCGAAAAGGTCTTCATCCTTGCCGCCTATCTTGGTGAACCAGGAATCCACTGTCGTGTTACCGCCCGGGGCTACCACAGTATACCCAGCCGGGGCGTTGATGGTAATTCCAGCGGGCGAGTTTATGGTCATGCCCCCGCCGATATTCTGGGTAACCGCCCCGCCGATTGCTTCAGTTATCGCACCTGAAATTGTCCTTGTTTCGTCTCCGACCACGGTTTCGGTGATTCCCCCGTTTATCGTACGTGTTTCTCCGCCGTCCACGGTCTCGGTTATTCCGCCGGTAACGGTCCTGGTCTCGCCTCCGGTTATCTTCTGGTTCATGCCGCCGTTGATTGTTTCTTTTACCCCCGAATCGACCTGTCTTGTTTCGCCGCTGTCGATGTTTTCGGTAAAGCTTCCCTTTACATGCGTCTTGCGGTTGCCGCCGACTTCAAGTGTCTTGTCGGCTTCTACCGTAGTGTCCATATTTTTCTCGGCATGTACCTGAATCTGCTCCGAGCCTTTCTTGTCCTCGAAGCGTATCTCGTTATAGTTCGCATCCGACCCGCCCTTGCTGCTGCGCGTCTTGATGCCTGACTGTGTTGCGTTCGCGGGAAGCGCATATGGGGGCGTCTGATGACCGTTATAGACGCTGCCGGTAATTATGGGCCTGTCGGGATCACCTTCAAGGAAATCGACTATTACCTCCTGACCTATCCTGGGAATCCATATCGCACCCCAGCCCTGGCCCGCCCATACCTGACCGACTCGTATCCAGCAGGAACTCTTATCATCCTTTTTTCCTTCCCTGTCCCAATGGAACTGAACCTTCACCCTGCCATGCTCGTCGGTATATATCTCTTCTCCTCGTGGACCTGTGACAATGGCTGTCTGAGCACCGTAAACCCTGGGCTTTGGGGTCTTTCTTTGAGGCCTGTACGTACCCTCATGCGGTATGCAGGAAAAGAAGTTTTCATATTTTGCATCGATCTTTTCGCCTCCTGCGCCGACATCTTCCTTCGCCTCGTGCCTTATGGCTGTAATTACGTATTCCTTTTTGTTCATGTCTTCCCGGTAATGGTCATGAAGCTCGAAACGGTATCCTGAAGCGAATGCCCGGCATCTGCTGCTGCCCGAAATTATCGTAATCATCGCCTCCTCTTCCTGCATGCGGATATTCGCGATAGTGTCTCCGTCCTTCCTGGTTTCATAATAACCCGGGTATTCGTAAATCTCCCTGCCGGAAGGGCCTATGGGCAATTTGGTATCATTCTCAATCTTCAGGTCGGTGGACGGCATCTTGAAATTGAAATCAGCCGTTGAATACTTGTCGGGTCTGATATCGACAGTCCTTTCAAGCCCCATGATATAGTCTCTTTCAAGAAGGCTGCTTGAACCTATCTGGCATTGCGCCCTTTCCTGTCCCGGGCACGGCTTATGGGCTGCCGCGGAATCGGCAATGACCATGGTGTGCTTCCCGTTCTCATGTTCAAAGAAATAAAAGATGCCCTCGTGCTCCATCAGTCTGGATATGAAGTTAAGGTCGGTTTCATTGTACTGGACGCAATACTCGCGCTTCACATAAGATTCCTTCTCGTCAATCCTGTAGTTCTTAATCTCTTTTTCCGTCAGAATCTTTTCTATGATCTCGAGAGGCAACATGTTCTGGAATATCCTGGAATCAGTCGTGCGGGATAATATCCAGAAAGAAGGGACCATAATCGCCTTATATTGCGCAAGCTGAAGATGTTTGTCGGTTCCGCCTGCTCCGCGGGTCTGCCTGAAGCTGGATATCATGCCGTTGAAATAGCGTTTGTTGCCGTCATGCAGCATCATTGAAACGGTTACGCTCTTGCCTATGATGTCTTCGAATCTGATGTCGTTTTTTTCCGATACCATCTCAAGTTCATATCTGAACAGGCTTGATATCCCTTCGGTACCCGAAAATCCGGTAAGGATAAGAACATCCTTTCCCAGAGGCGTTTCAATATCCATTATCCTTTTATCCTGCGTGAATGTTGCCATGGCATCACCTCGCTATTAACCCAAGTAGTCAGAAGACAGGAGACGGCAGCCGGCTGAAACTGAGAAACAATTCCTGTCCGCTGCATTCGTGTTGAAAACAATATCAACAATATAAGGTTTTCAAATGTCTCTGTCTACAGGCTACTGACTAGTTGACCGTTTTCTGTTATCAAGCATGGATGAAGAATTTTCCAAGACTTAACGACAGAGATTATCCACGGCTCAAAAAACTGTTAAAAGAAGCGGCCTTTGTCGAGGAAAGTATTCTGAGCAGGATAGGCGTGCCCGATTTTCCCTCTCTTAAGGGTACAGATATGCCTGTCCTGCTGAAAAATACCGATTCCGGCTCGGCCCTTGACACACTGATCAGACTGTTTCTCATTGATGCGCCGTGTACTGAAGATACAGTCAGAAATACATTCGGGGCCATTGATATTGAAGTCCTGTGTGACGCCGGCATCCTGAGCATGACAGATGGAGGAATGATCGAGGCCGGCATTAAGATTATCCCTCACAGGGGCCTGCACATAGCTTTTGACCGGCCGGGCATACTCCTGACCGGGCTCAGGGAAAATTATGTCATGGGAATAGGATCAAGTACGCTCACCCTTGCTAACATAACAGTAAGAAAACACTCAAGAAGAACTCTCGACCTGGGCTGCGGCTGCGGCTATCATGCGCTCCTGGCCGCATCGCACAGCGGGAAGGTTTACGCATCCGACATAAATCCGAGGGCTCTTGATTTTACACGCTTCAATGCCGCCCTGAACGGTTTTGAGAACATCATCTGTGTTGAAGGTAGCCTGTTCGAGCCTTTCGCCGGACAGGTTTTCGACCTGATAATCAGCAACCCCCCATTTGTCATATCGCCTGAGAAGAGATATATCTACAGGGATGGAGGAATGGCTGGCGATGAATTTTGCCGGCAGATAGTAAAGCTTGCCGGGAATCATCTGAACGAAGGCGGATTTCTGCAGATGCTCTGCAACTGGGCCGAATACGAAGACACGGACTGGCGTGAGACGCTTTCAGGCTGGTTTGCAAATTCAGGCTGCGACGCATGGGTCATAAGGAGCGAGACAAGAAGTATCGGAACATACGCATCTACATGGATAAAGCATACCGAAAAAGAGGACAGCCTCGATTTTACCGGACGATTTGAAGAATGGCTCCAATACTACAAAAGCCTGGGAATCGGTTCAGTAGGAGCAGGCATTGTAAACATGAGGAAATCGTCCAAAGAAAAGAACTGGTTCAGGCCGGACGAGGCCCCTGAAAAGATGCTGGGGCCCTGCGGCAAAAATATCGAACAGGGATTCAAGGCATTTGATTACCTTTTCACGGCGGACGACGAAACGCTCCTTAAGACGAAATTCAAACTTTCGGATGACGCAAGGCTTGAAAGGGTCAGCGCTCCATCCCCCGAAGGCTGGGCGGATGAATCGATCAAACTGACACTCGTCAAAGGCCTTGTGTATTCCGGCGGGATCGACCCGGTCATGTCGAACATGCTCATTAAATGCGACGGCGAAAAACCCCTCGGAGAACTGCTTGCCGATATCTCTTCATCCGTCAACATCCCTGTTGCAAACCTTCAGCAGGGGTTCTGCAATATGATAAGGGAGATGGTGGCAAAAGGCTTTTTATACAGGGCGTAATAACTTTGCATCTCTTTGTCGTTTCCTTGTCTCGTCATTGCGGCACACGCTAGAAGTATGCCTCATTCCTCGGCTGCGTCACTCCTCGATCTGGTCCCATAGGGGACGGTCCCATAGGGGACGCTGATGAAATTATGACTATAGACTTGAAATGGTTTTAAATTATCGTTAGAAAGATATCATGCAGAGACAATCAAGGATAGACGGCCCCGGGGCCATTCATCATATAGTAGTCAGAGGAATTGAGAGACGCAGGATTTTTTGACGACGATGAGGATCGGGTGCATAACTGTAGTCATATTATCATCAGTGTCCCCAAGAGCACGCGCTAATAACTCTATAACTTACTTCAGTCACTCCTGCTCCGCGGATATGCCTGAATCTGTAACAAAGAAAACGGGAGGGTCATGTCTCGATCTCATATATTTCCAAGGTGATTGTTCAGATATGACGCATCACGGTCGATTTGCGAAACCGATGGCCTATATTCCCGTCCTATGTACGTGCCTTCTTGGCGATTTTCCAATGAACCAATAGTGCTATGCCGCCTGCCAATATGAACATCAATGTTTTGACAAGACTCTGGAAGCCTTCTCTTTTCTCTCCCTTTAGTGCGATTGCCAGAGCCTCTTTACGTTTCTTTGAAAGCTCTTCTTCTGGTGGTCTTACAGGTAAAACTTTCGATTCATTGTTGCACTTTCTACTTTCCCAGAAGCTATCATTACTCTGAAGAGTGTTGTACACGTATGATCCTATTGTCAATTCTGGATTTATGATTTCAATTATATTGTATCCAGCGATACCTACGGATATAACCAAGCAAACAACCGACGTAAAGCAAACGGCAAGAGCATAAATTTCCAGTTTCGATTTCATAGACCCTTCTCCTTTTTATTCATAAAATATGATACTGCATGCTGCAGATACTAATGAACGACTGATTATATTGTATCACGAGGAATATTGGCAATCAAGTTCAGGTGGACAGAACAAAAGATGCCAAGCTTTGCAACAGGACATAATAATCAATTTGTAAAGAATCAGGGCCTGATGCTTAAAGGTTCTTAATCCTGCAAGGTCAAACCTTTTCAAATCTCACTGGTCAAACCAGTGGTTTACCTGTCTTTGAGTTAATCGCGCTTGTGTTTAGTTTATGTTTTGTGTCTCATGAACCTACATTTGCTGGGCAAGGAGCGAGACAAATTGCAGGTTCGTCACACAGTAATCATAGGGGACGCTGATGAAATTATGACTATAGACTTGAAATGGTTTTAAATTGCCGCTAGAAAGATATCATGCCGAGACAATCAAGGATAGACGGCCCCGGGGCCATACATCATATAGTAGTCAGGGGAATTGAAAGACGCAGGATTTTTAACGACGATGAGGATCGGATGCATAACTGTAATCATATTATCATCAGCGTCCCCAAGTGGTGCCCATGCAGAGACAATCAAGGATAGACGGCCCCGGGCCATTCATCATATAGTAGTTAGAGGAATTGAAAGACGCAGGATTTTTAACGACGATGAGGATCGGGTGCATAACTGTAGTCATATTATCATCAGCGTCCCCAAGTGGTGCCAACTGGCTTTAAAGGGTTCGATGCATTCGTACAGGGAGAATAAGATAATAAATGAGGACCCGAAAAAAGATTGTTATCGGAATTGCAATCCTATTGTGCTGTTTCTTTGTATACTGGGAAGCTAAAAACAATTATTTTCTTAACATTGAGATACCCTGGATAAAAAACAGCATTGTTGTAAGGCCGATAACTATCAAGGTGGTTGATGAAATCACCAAAGAACCGATCAGAAATGTTCCGGTTCTTTATATGCTTTCATCAGTCAATATAAAATATACAACCATTCTATTCATACCAAATATTGAAACAAACATTAATAATAAGTTTGAAAAAGCATATTGGTTGAAGACAGATGAAAATGGAATGATAAAAATACCTAGACAAATTGTTAAAACCAACTGGCCTCGCAAAATAAGCGATGAGCTTATTATCATAAATCTTGACTTCAATAAGAGACAAGCTATGGTCGAGAATGCCTTCAGTCGTATGAAACCTGTGATGGAAACTGGGACTACTTGGTATTTAAAAGATTTAGCTACATATTCCTTATCAATGGATGCTGATTATTTAATCAATCCAGTATACAGATATAAAGGATATGTAATTATTTCCAGTATATTAGATATGAAAGCAAAAGATGCGGAAAAAACGAAGACTACGATAGAAGTTGAAAAAATGGGTAACATAATGAATTATCCTGCAAGTCTATACAGGAAAGAAGGAGTCAATATGGTTATTCAACTCCCTAGAAATAATTGAAATTTAATTTAATGTAAAAATTACAGAAATCAACGGGGTCACCCATTAAAAAGCCCATGGCAACCATAGGGGACGCTGATGATATTTTGACTATAGACTTAAAATGGTTTTAAATTATCGTTAGAAAGATATCATACCGAGACAATCAAGGATAGACGGCCCCGGGGCCATACATCATATAGTAGTCAGAGGAATTGAGAGACGCAGGATTTTTAACGACGATGAGGATCGGATGCATAACTGTAGTCATATTATCATCAGCGTCCCCAAGTGGTGCCTGCGGCTGAAGAAATATTTTTATTCCCCTATTGCATAAACATTACCGTTATCACAGGCTATATATATAGTCCCATTGGAACTCATAACAGGGGAACCATATATAAAATGTATTAGTTCCGATCAAATCTGACAGTTGGGTAATTGAAAAGGAAGTACCCACGAGCTATTCTTTCTGAGGGGAAATAAAACAAAATCAGAAAGGAGAAAGCTAATGGGTACGGAAGACAAACTTATCAGAAGTAAG
>DATCTV010000036.1 GCA_036567785.1 Desulfomonilia bacterium
CTGCAACTTGGCAGTGAATATTGGGCGGGTTTGTGTAGGATAGGTGGGAGGCGTTGAAGTGGGGGCGCTAGCTTCCATGGAGCCGTCCTTGAAATACCACCCTGATTCGTCCGGTGTTCTAACCTGCGTCGGTCATCCCGACGAGGGACACTGCCTGGTGGGTAGTTTGACTGGGGCGGTCGCCTCCCAAAATGTAACGGAGGTGTGCAAAGGTCCCCTCAGCCTGATTGGAAACCAGGCGTCGAGTGCAAAGGCATAAGGGGGCTTGACTGCGAGACTGACAGGTCGAGCAGGTGCGAAAGCAGGCCTTAGTGATCCGGTGGTCCCGCATGGAAGGGCCATCGCTCATCGGCTAAAAGGTACTCTGGGGATAACAGGCTGATCACGCCCAAGAGTTCACATCGACGGCGTGGTTTGGCACCTCGATGTCGGCCCATCGCATCCTGGGGCTGGAGTAGGTCCCAAGGGTCCGGCTGTTCGCCGGTTAAAGCGGTACGCGAGCTGGGTTCAGAACGTCGTGAGACAGTTCGGTCTCTATCCGCTGTGGGCGAAAGAGAATTGAGAAGGGCTGCCCCTAGTACGAGAGGACCGGGGTGGACAAACCTCTGGTGTGTCAGTTGTAATGCCAATTGCATAGCTGAGTAGCCACGTTTGGGAGAGATAACCGCTGAAAGCATCTAAGTGGGAAACTTGCTTCAAGATAAGTTCTCTTATCAGGAATGAATAAGATCGCACGGAGACTACGTGCTAGATAGGCTGGGAGTGAAAGTTCAGTGATGGATTGAGCAAACCAGTACTAATGATCGAAGGCTTGAGACGTGATGTAAGGAACAGGTCGGTTTTCTGTAAAAAGAAAAAGGATACTACATACTGAGATTCAGTGAAAGAAGAAATAGAAAGTCATGTTGGTGACCAGAGGGACGTGGGTATACCCGGAAACATCTCGAACCCGGAAGTCAAGCGCGTCAACGCCGATGGTACTTGGAGGGCGACCTCCTGGGAGAGTAGGTCATTGCCAACATGACTTTTTTTCGTTAATATCCCCCCCAGAACCCCTTGTGAAAATCGGAATTAGCTTTGTTAATGATTTAATATACACGAAGTAACTTGACAACTTTCCCAGTTGTATTAATTGAATTTGACTTAATTATTTCCTAAATGACAGTGACAAAATTTTTCTTACCAGTGAGATGATGCAGCCTTTTTTAGTAAATTCGATACAGAAATACTCATAGCACTTTAACGATTCACAAATTTTCCAAAACAATACTATTTTCAATCCGTAACTTTTCGATGATGTATCCTGATGGGCTTTCACGCCAATCCTGCACTTTTTCATACAATTGTGCTGTTGCTCGACTGAATTGTACGGCTAAGACATCAATCATACAATGTCGTTCCGGTATGGCTTGTTCCTTCCAAATTCACGAGAAAGAAAGGAAGGGGCATGAAAAAAGAAGAAAGTACTTGACAAGAAAAAGGAAAGACATATAATAAAGCCTTGCCGTTGGGAAACAGAAAAAAGAGAAAAAAAGACGGTGAAGCAGAACCTTGACAATTGAGAAGCAGCAGAAATAAAAACAAACCAGACAATTCCGGCGAATCGAAGCGAAGAAAAAAACGGTTGAAAGACCGATAAAAATTCTGCGGAGAGTTTGATCCTGGCTCAGGATGAACGCTGGCGGCGTGCCTAATACATGCAAGTCGAACGGGTGTAGCAATACACTAGTGGCGAACGGGTGAGTAACACGTTGGTGACCTGCCCTAAAGAGGGGAAT
>DATCTV010000038.1 GCA_036567785.1 Desulfomonilia bacterium
ATCGGTACAGTCGCATATTTCATTGCATCTGGAATTCCGGTGGAAGAGGCAATGAAAAAAGCCAGTCATGCCGCCGCATTAAGCGTGCAGAAGCGCGGCGCCCAAAAAAGTTTCCCGACCTATGCGGAATGCGGCTTTTGAACGGTAGATCGCTGAATTTTTGCGGAACATTCTACACTGAAATCCAACGGAGCGAAAAACAAATCTTCATTTCGATCCATGCAATGATACTTTTTCTTGTTGTGTCTTCAGAATCATGATAAAATCGTTTGCGTATTGGGAGAGATGGCCGAGTGGTTTAAGGCGCCTGTCTTGAAAACAGGTATGGGGAAATCTCATCGTGGGTTCGAATCCCTCTCTCTCCGCAGAACCGTCCACCAGGACGGTTTTTTTGTTAACCGATTTGAGGGGATTCGAACCCGGGAGGGCTTGATGCGAGCTGGCGAGCATCAAGGGCTGAGCGTAAAAATATCACAATAACAAATAATTCTTTCCAAATTTGATATTGCTGGTTTCGATTTACTCCGAATTATCGAATCTCAATGATGGTATACTTTTTGGCGAATATTGTGGATACAAACCTTTCGGTATAATAACATCATCCGGTTTCAAATTATCAGGGAAGATCATGTATTATGAACAATGAGATCCAAAGCATTATTTCGGCAGCATTACAAGCAGTAAATCCGAAAGTTTTCATTCCAAAAGTTTTACAAAGAGAACAGGACCAACTGATCATCGCAGGGAAAACATTTGAATGGAAACAATTCAAACATATCTACCTTGTCGCAATCGGGAAAGCCGGGCTGAGCATGGCTGCAGCAGTGGATTCCGTATTGCACGATGCGGTCACAGAAGGAATCATTCTCACCAAACATATCGATGATTCTTTTCAATTTTCGGAAAAATACCGTATCTTCAAAGGCGGTCATCCGGTTCCGGATGACGGAAGCGTGCAAGGGGCAAATGCTATCCTCGCCATGCTCGGAAAAACGCTGGCGGATGACCTGGTAATATTCCTGATTTCCGGCGGCGGCTCAGCACTGCTGACCTGTCCGCGTCCTGGCGTGAGCCTGAAGGACATGCAGGATTTCAGCGCACAGATCCTTGCCTGCGGGGCGGATATCAATGAATTCAACACCATGCGCAAGCATCTGGATCTGGTCAAAGGCGGCGGCCTTGCATTACAGGCAGCTCCGGCTTTATGTGTATCGATCATCCTGTCTGACGTCGTGGGCAGCAATCTGAGTACCATCGCATCCGGTCCTACCGTACCCGATCCATCCACGTTCGATGACGCAATCCGTATTCTGGACAAATATCAATTGCGGGGAAGCGTTCCAGCCTCGATCCTGAAAGTGTTGCAGGATGGACAGATGGGTCTGATCCCTGAGACGCTGAAGAATGACGATCCCTGCTGCAAAAAAATCATCAACTGTCTGGCTGCAGACAATCGTATTGCTGCGGTTGCAGCAGCCGAAAAAGGGCGCCAACTTGGTTTCAACTCCGTTATCCTCAGCACAATGCTTACTGGAGAAGCTGCTGTAGTCGGAGCCATGCTGCCTGCATTCCTCTCTGAAATTGATCGTCCTGGTTCCTGGATTCACCGCCCGGCGCTGATGATCTTCGGCGGAGAAACAACGGTTCATATCCACGGGAATGGACTGGGCGGACGGAACCAGGAGCTTGCCTTGGCTGCCGTGCGTCCCATGTCGGACATGAAAGATTCTGCCCTCGTGACACTTGCCACAGATGGAGAAGATGGTCCAACCGATGCAGCCGGCGCTTTCGTCAGCGATGAAACGCTGCAGAAAGGACTGGCTCACGGTCTCAAGCCGGAGGATTTCCTCAATCGCAATGATGCCTATCATTATTTTGAAGCCCTGAACGACCTGTTGAAAACCGGTCCCAGTGGCACCAATGTCAATGATTTGACATTTTTATTTGCTTTCTAAACCAGCAGTCTGCCCCGATGTGGCGATTTTACGAAACATACATGGATTTCGATCCGTATCAATAATTCAAATGATTAATTCGCCCTGCGATTCAAATGCAAAAACCGCACCATAATATTGAATTCTTCCTATTTTTCAAATTACAGCGATCCATCATCTGCAATGGAGGGCAAAAATGAGAGACTCGATCCATAAATATTTCCAAGTCGGCACGATTCAATGGATGTCACATCCGGCTTCGGCCTATTCAGTTCTGGATTCTTTGAAGATTATCGCCTGCGATGACTATTTCGACGCAGTCGAGATCACACATTTCAGCGATGATGAGACTCGTGATAAAGCCAAAAAGATACTTGACCAGTCACATCTGAAAGTCTGTTACGGCGCGCAGCCCTGCCTGCTTGGCCCAAAATTGAATCCCAATGCCATTGATGAAACAGAACGCGAAAAAGCGGAAAACACGCTGTTAAATGCCGTGGATGAGGCAGCGTATCTTGGCGCAAAAAGTATGGCTTTTCTGGCAGGTAAATGGGAAATACAGACGAAAGATCAGGCTTTTGCACAGCTGTTAAAAACTACGAAAAACGTCTGCGCCCATGCCGCTCAGAAAAACATGACTATCAATCTGGAAGTCTTTGATTATGACATGGATAAAGCTGCATTGATCGGTCCTGCTCCATACGCGGCAAAATTTGCGGCTGAAATGCGCCGCGAATGTGCTAATTTTGGTTTGACGGTCGATCTTTCCCATTTCCCAACCACCTATGAGACCTCGAATTTTGTTATTCGCACATTGCGTCCGTATATCAATCATTTCCATTTCGGAAATGCTGTAGTACAAAAAGGCTGTGATGCCTATGGCGATAAACACCCGCGTTTCGGTTTTCCAAAGAGCGCCAACGATACCATGGAACTTGTCGATTACCTGACTGTGATCAAAGAGGAAGGTTTCTTCCATGCAGATGATCCATATGTCCTTTCCATGGAAGTCACACCATTCAACGGTGAGGATGCAGATATCATTCTCGCTAATACCAAACGTGTCCTGAACCGTGCCTGGGCATTGGTACAGGACTGAGTCAATTTCAAAATACGGAGGAGATCATGGCAAAAATTGTCGTATTGGATGGATATGCGGAAAATCCCGGTGACCTCTCCTGGGATGAGCTGGCAAAGCTTGGAGAATTACAAGTATACGATCGCACATCCTGCACCGATGATGATGAAATTATTTCGCGGATTGGAGATGCTGCATATGTATATACGAATAAGACTCCGATCCGCAAAGCTGTTTTAGATGCCTGTCCGGGAATACGCTTCATCAGCATGCTTGCCACCGGTTATAACGTCGTTGATGTAGCCGCCGCAAAAGAAAAAGGGATCCCCGTCTGCAACATTCCTACCTATGGAACGGCTGCAGTTGCGCAATTTGCAATTGCGCTGCTGCTGGAGATCTGCCATAATATTGGTCATCACAGCAATGCTGTGCATAACGGCAAGTGGGCAAATAGCGCGGACTGGTGTTTCTGGGATTATCCTTTGATCGAACTGGAAGGAAAAACCATGGGGATCATCGGGCTCGGACGCATCGGTCAGCGGACTGCTGCCATCGCAAAGGCGCTGGGCATGAAAGTCATCGCTTATGATGAGCATCCAAGCGATGCCGGCAAAGCAGTCGCAGATTATGTCGATCTGGATACGCTGCTGAAAACTTCGGATGTCATCGCGCTCCATTGTCCGCTCTTTCCGTCCACTGAAGGGATCATCAACAAAGATTCCATTAGCAAGATGAAGGATGGTGTGATCATTCTGAACAACTCCCGCGGACCGTTAATCGTAGAAAAAGATTTGGCAGATGCATTGAACTCTGGGAAAGTCGCGGCAGCCGGTTTGGATGTTGTTTCTTCGGAACCGATCAAAAATGACAACCCGCTGCTTCAGGCAAAGAATTGCTTTATCACGCCGCATATCAGTTGGGCGCCCAAAGAAAGCCGGCAGCGGCTGATGGATGCT
>DATCTV010000039.1 GCA_036567785.1 Desulfomonilia bacterium
CGGTTGTTCTCTGGAAATCGTATTTGCAATTTTCGGGATATTGCTTTGAGACATCTCTACGTCTGACCAAGTGCTCCATAAACCCGCAAAATGCGACTCCCCAAAATCAATCAGGGCAACAGGCCGTAAAGGCCTGACACCCTTTGGGTTTTCATTGGCTGTGAAAAACCGCCTGCCAGAATAAGTCATTTGGTTATGAGCGTCCCTCTTGGGTCAACCAAAAAGTATTATGCCATGCCTTAAGGCGCCCCAGACATGCGACTCGTCAATCACTCATACATCAGAGTCTTTCTTTTTTCCCGGCACTGCTGATTAACGTAAATAATAGGTTCAACCCGACGGCGAGGATAGTTGCAAGCGTCAAACTCGATTGGAACAGCGGTTCCATCCATGCCGGAATACCTGCATACAGTTGAGGCACGAGGTCGACACTCAAACTAAAACAAAGCGAAATGCCAAGCACGAATGTCTCGACAACGCCTATGGGTTTGGCGCACAAAAGCTGAAAACCGGCGACAATCATGTAGCTTGACGCATAAACAAGGCATGCCCCCATAACCGGTTCGGGCATGACCACGAATATGGCTGCCACCTTGGGAATGAATGCCATGATGATCATTTCTATTCCAAGAGCGAACAGAATTACCCTGCTCGTCGCGCACAGGGAAAGCGAAAGCCCAACATTGCTGGAAGAGCTGGACATCCCCAGACCGCCCATGAAACTTGCCGTGAGATTACCTATACCGTAGGCCAAGATGCCCTGGCTGATAGGTTTCATGTCGGGTTCTTTCCAGTTTGCGTCATTTATCTTCTGGCACATGGTCAAGTCGCCAACACCTTTTAGCGTTGAAGATAGCGCGGCGATGACAAAGGGTATGACGTATGCCAAATTGAACGACCATCCGAAGTGCCCTGGCCTTGGCAGGGCGAACCATGACTCGCGCTCTATTACGGCGGCCGCATCGCCTCCCAGAATTCCAAGTGTAATCGATGCGGCGTAACCTGTAATGAGGCCTATCAGGATTGAATATAGCCTGAGCTTGCCCTTGCTCCAAACGGTCGGTATCAGCATGGCACTAATCGAAATCAACGAAACGGCAAGGCTTTCATTCCTGATAAAATGATTTGGCGAATGCTGTCCCAGAAATCTCGGGACAGAGACAAGCACCGCCTCGAATCCCACCATCAACACGACAAGGCCGATGATGTATACCGGGAATATCGCTTTAAGACGTGTAATAATCCTGGAAAGGAATATCTCTATGAAGCCCACGACAGTCAGCATGCTGCAGAGCAGTGCTATGCCGCCCGCCTTGCAGGCGGCAATGGAAGCGCCTATGTAAGCTGGCCCGCATACGCCCGGGCACAGATAGCCTGAACCGACGCCTCGGCGTTTCAGTCCCTGAAGAATCGCTACGATTCCCATTGCCAGCATGGAAAGGCGTATCAGATCGCCTGCTTCTTCTGAACTAAGTTTTGCAATCGAGGCAATCATGACTACGATTATAATTCCGGGAGAAAGCACAGAAATATGTTGAAATCCCAGAAGAACAAGGACGATAAACGGCGGCCTGTCTTCCAGTCCGTAGATAAGATTGGAGGGCTTCGCCGCTGTTTGTTTATCGTCTTTATTTCCGTTATCTTCGCTCATTGTCCACGCATTATTTTTTCATTTCGCCAGTATTATTTGTATTGGGAAGGCCTATCCTGAAAACGATGCTCAGGATGATTGCCAGAATAGTCGCCATATTGACCCTGTCAGCCAGGATTGAACTTTCCGTGACCCCATAAAGTTCAGGTATTACATTCACGCAGAAACCAAAACTTATCGATATCCCCAGTATGAAGGTCTTGCGGACATCAAAGGTTTGCGCTGTTAGAAGTCTAAAAGCCAGAACCAGCATGAAGCTCGTGACATAAAGAAGGCATGCGCCGGCGACCGGAAACGAGATATCGAGCAGATATCCCGTTGCCGCTGGGGAAAAGCTCAATCCTATGAGCATTGCGCCGATTATAAAACCGACTTTTCTGCTCGCTACTCCGTTCGCCAGGCTTAATCCGACATTGCCTGCCGAAGCAGATATCCCCATAGCTCCCATGGCTCCTGCTAGAATGTTGCTCAATCCGATAGATAACATACCGCCGCCGATCGCTTCGGTTTTACCGTCGTCAGTATTCTCGCCGTTAACCTGACGGCTGGCGACCACGCAGGCAGCGCTTTTTATGACGGAGGCTAGCCCGGCAATAATAAACAAAGGAAACAGTTTCCATTCAAAGGACAACCCGAAATATCCGATTGGTGGAACCGAAAAAAAAGAGAGATTGTCAGGCCTGTCGATAAGCGGATTGTCTAGATTGATGATAAAGGAAACGGCCATGCCTGAAGCGACTCCGATAAGAACCGAATACCGTTTCCATATTGAACTGCTTCTGATTTCAGGCACGATCATGATGAGGAATGTAACGACAGCAACCAGAAATGAACCTGAGTTGAAGCGCATTTCTGTATTTATGTTGCCCGTGAACACGGGTGCTGCGATAGTCAATGCGTCCATGCCTATTACAAGGACGACAACGCCCATTACTTCAGGCGCAATCAAGAACCGGAATCTTATTAGAATCCTTGAAATAATGCTTTGAAAAAAACCTGTCAGAAGCAGCATTCCCGATATGAGCGCAATGCCGCCTGCCTTGGCTGCAATTATCGAAGCCGTATAAAAGGACGGGCATCCGGTAACCGGACATAGATAACCTGAACCGATGCTTTTTTGCCTTAAAGACATGAATATGTTTGCAATACCGAATGCCAGCAATGAAATCTGTGAAAAACGAATTGTGTCATCAACGGAAACACCTACGGAATTTAACAGGATAACCGGCAATGAAAAAGCGACCGGATACAGGAAGACATGTGACAAACCTGACAGTATTGAAAGCGCTAAAGGAGGGGTTTGGTCTGTTTTGTAATCGATTTTGAGGTCAGGATTTTCTACAGAATCCATTCTTGATAAGATACATAAAACATCATTCCAATCAATTGGTTTTTGGGTAACTGTCAAAGTTCTTTAGAAATGTCCCCTTGAGTTAAGTACTTTCAGGCCATGACGAGACTCAGATTGTTCCACATCTCCATGTCCATGTTTCGGGAGGAAAGCTTTTAGATTCGAAGACGGGAAAATCACAATTATCCTAAAATAGCACACAAAAATAAAAAGCCCAGAGCTTAATAAGCTCTGGGCTTTGCAATAATGATCCCGGCAACGTCCTATTCTCCCACACAGTTACCCATGCAGTACGTTCGGCGCTATAGGGCTTAACTGCCGAGTTCGGGATGGGATCGGGTGTTTCCCCTATGCCATGGTCACCGGGAACGTATTTTTTAAAATTTTCGTATAAGTCCGAGTTTTTATATTTTTTATATAAAAGGTGAAGCTCGGAAGGGAGTATTTAGTGAGTCAAGCCTCACGGCCAATTAGTACTGGTTAGCTTAATGCATCGCTGCACTTACACACCCAGCCTATCAAACCTGTAGTCTTCAGGTGGCCTTCAGTTCCCTAAGGAAAGGGAGAACTAATCTAGAGAGCGGTTTCCCACTTAGATGCTTTCAGCGGTTATCCGTTCCGAACATAGCTACCCAGCTATGCCGCTGGCGCGACAACTGGAGCACCAGAGGTTCGTCCATCCTGGTCCTCTCGTACTAGGGACAGATTCTCTCAATTCTCCTACGCCCACAGAGGATAGGGACCGAACTGTCTCACGACGTTCTAAACCCAGCTCGCGTACCGCTTTAATTGGCGAACAGCCAAACCCTTGGGACCTACTCCAGCCCCAGGATGCGATGGGCCGACATCGAGGTGCCAAACCTCCCCGTCGATGTGAACTCTTGGGGGAGATAAGCCTGTTATCCCCGGGGTACCTTTTATCCGTTGAGCGATGGCCCTTCCATTCGGGACCACCGGATCACTAAGACCTGCTTTCGCACCTGCTCGACATGTCTGTCTCGCAGTTAAGCTCTCTTATGCCTTTACACTCGACGGCTGGTTTCCAATCAGCCTGAGAGAACCTTTGCGCGCCTCCGTTACATTTTGGGAGGCGACCGCCCCAGTCAAACTACCCGCCAGACAGTGTCCCTCTCCCGGATAACGGGAGCAGGTTAGTATCTCAAATACATCAGGGTGGTATTTCAAGGTTGGCTCCACCGAAACTAGCGTCCCGGCTTCAAAGCCTCCCACCTATCCTACACAAACATACCCAAGATACACTATCAAGCTGTAGTAAAGGTCCACGGGGTCTTTCCGTCCTTCTGCGGGATGTGGGTATCTTCACCCACACTGCAATTTCACTGAGCCCCTCGTTGAGACACCGCCGCAATCGTTATGCCATTCGTGCAGGTCGGAACTTACCCGACAAGGAATTTCGCTACCTTAGGACCGTTATAGTTACGGCCGCCGTTTACTGGGGCTTCGGTTCATTGCTTCGCCTTGCAGCTAACAAATCCCCTTAACCTTCCAGCACCGGGCAGGCATCAGACCCTATACGTCATCTTGCGATTTAGCAGAGTCCTATGTTTTTAGTAAACAGTCGCTGCGGCCACTTCTCTGCGACCCCCTTCGGCTTCAAAAGTAAATTTTTACACCTAATGGGGGCACACCTTATCCCGAAGTTACGGTGTCAAGTTGCCGAGTTCCTTAACGAGGTTTCACTCAACGCCTGAGGATTTTCTCCCCGCCCACCTGAGTCGGTTTCCGGTACGGTCTCCTAAGAGCTCACTAGAGGATTTTCTTGTCAGTGTGGGATCTGCGACTTCGCTCGCAATTAAGCTCGTCATCACCTCTCAGGATTGTGCAAACGGATTTGCCTGAATGCACTCCCTACGGGCTTGATCCGGGACGACCATCGCCCGGTACGCATACCCTCCTGCGTCCCCCCATCGCTGATAACGCTCCTTCAGAGGTACAGGAATATTAACCTGTTTCCCATCACCTACGCCTTTCGGCCTCGGCTTAGGGGCCGACTAACCCTGCGCGGATAACCCTTCCGCAGGAACCCTTGGGCTTACGGCGTTCCAGATTCTCACTGGAATTTTCGTTACTCATGTCAGCATAATCACTACCAGGGCCTCCACCGCTCCTTACAGTACGGCTTCACAGGCGACTGGTACGCTCCCCTACCACCTGTCAATTAAGACAGATCCGCAGCTTCGGTTAGATGCTTGAGCCCCGTTAAATTTTCGGCGCAGAACCACTCGACCAGTGAGCTATTACGCTTTCTTTAAATGATGGCTGCTTCTAAGCCAACATCCTGGTTGTTTATGCAATTCCACCACCTTTCCCACTTAGCATCTATTAGGGACCTTAGCTGGCGGTCTGGGTTGTTCCCCTTTTGTCCGTTGAACTTATCTCCCACGGGCTGACTCCCAGATTAAGTTGTCCGGTATTCGAAGTTTGGTTGGGGTTGGTAATCCGCGAGGACCCCTAGCCCATCCAGAGCCCTACCCCCGGCAACCATCATCTGAGGCTATACCTAAATATATTTCGGGGAGAACCAGCTATCTCCGAGTTTGATTGGCCTTTCACCCCCATCCACAGCTCATCCAAACAGTTTTCAACCTGAACTGGTTCGGGCCTCCGGTTCGTTTTACCGAACTTTCACCCTGGCCATGGATAGATCACTCGGCTTCGGGTCTACTCCATGCAACTTATCGCCCTATTAAGACTCGCTTTCGCTACGGCTACACCTAACGGCTTAACCTTGCTGCATAGAATAACTCGCTGACTCATTATGCAAAAGGCACGCGGTTAACCTGTCATGGCAAGCCATGACATAGGTCTACCACAGAATGTAGGCACACGGTTTCAGGTACTATTTCACTCCCCTCTCCGGGGTACTTTTCACCTTTCCCTCACGGTACTTGTTCACTATCGGTTGCTGAGTAGTATTTAGCCTTGGAAAATGGTCTTCCCAGCTTCCCACAGGGTTCCACGTGCCCCGCGGTACTCGGGAAACGGTTTCAGAGAGACACATGCATTTCGGATACAAGGCTATCACTTCCTATGGCCAGACTTTCCAGACTGTTCTCCTATGAATGTGTTTTATAACTCTCCGAGGACTCCGCAACGCCCTCAAAACCGCCCCCACAACCCCAATCATGCAACGCCTGCGGGCTTGACACATGACTGGTTTGGGCTCTTCCCATTTCGCTCGCCGCTACTTTGGGAATCTCTATTGATTTTTCTTCCTGCAGGTACTTAGATGTTTCAGTTCCCTGCGTTCGCCTCATGTGACTATGGATTCATCACATGATGCCGGAACATGACTTCCGGCAGGTTTCCCCATTCGGAAATCCACGGATCAAAGCCTGTTTAGCGGCTCCCCGTGGCTTATCGCAGCTTACCACGCCCTTCATCGCCTCTCAGCACCAAGGCATCCACCGTGTGCCCTTAGTAGCTTGACTCAATGAAATTACTCCCTTCCGTATAACGCACTATTAAGTTTTTTAAAGAGCTTAAAAATCTGATTGATTCCACAATATAACTGGTGGAGGTGAACGGGTTCGAACCGATGGCCTCCTGCGTGCAAGGCAGGCGCTCTCCCAACTGAGCTACACCCCCATATCTTCGTGGTGGGCCTAGTTGGAATTGAACCAACGACCTCACGCTTATCAGGCGTGCGCTCTAACCAACTGAGCTATAGGCCCGAATCAGCCTTCATCAGATTTTCAATATTCAGTTTTCAAAGAGCATATTCAATCTTTGAAAACTGAACAGTGGACGATTTGCTTTTAATTTTTATTTGAAACTTATTTTGGTTTACACCTTAGAAAGGAGGTGATCCAGCCGCAGGTTCTCCTACGGCTACCTTGTTACGACTTCACCCCAATCGCTGACCCTACCTTCGGCCGCTGGCTCCTTGCGGTTACCTCACGGACTTCGGGTATTGCCAACTCTCATGGTGTGACGGGCGGTGTGTACAAGGCCCGGGAACGTATTCACCGCGACATGCTGATTCGCGATTACTAGCAACTCCGGCTTCATGTAGGCGAGTTTCAGCCTACAATCCGAACTGGGATGAGTTTTAAAAGTTTGGCTCCACCTCACGGTCTTGCATCTTTTTGTACTCACCATTGTAGCACGTGTGTAGCCCTAGACATAAGGGGCATGATGACTTGACGTCGTCCCCACCTTCCTCCGGTTTGTCACCGGCAGTATCCTACGAGTCCCCGGCTTTCCCGCTGGCAACATAGGACAGGGGTTGCGCTCGTTGCGGGACTTAACCCAACATCTCACGAC
>DATCTV010000040.1 GCA_036567785.1 Desulfomonilia bacterium
GAGATGGTGATACCCGGGGACAACATAACGATGCAGGTGAGTCTGATACATCCGATAGCTATGGAGGAAGGACTTCGGTTTGCTATACGAGAGGGTGGAAGGACAGTAGGCGCTGGCGTCATTGTTAAGGTTATCGAGTAAAACAGGCGGGATAAGATTATGAGAGATTCGGTTATTTTGGCATGCTCTGAGTGCAAGCGCCGCAATTATATGACAACAAGAAACAAGAAGAAGCAGCAGGAAAAACTTCAGATAAAGAAATTCTGCCCCTTCTGCCGGACACACTCGCTGCATAAGGAATCAAAGTAGGATAATGAATGCAGGCCAGTAACTCTAACTGGTAGAGTGCCGGACTCCAAATCCGGATGCTGGGGGTTCGAATCCCTCCTGGCCTGCCAAAACGGAAGATATAGATGGAAAAATTGAAAGAATTCATAAACGGTATAACAAGATATCTCAAGGAAGTCAGAGCCGAACTGAAAAAGGTTACATGGACTGGCAGGAAAGAGGTAGCCACAGGAACGGTAGCCGTATTTATAATGTGTGCAGCTGTTTCTTTAATCCTGTCGCTTCTTGACATTGGGATATCCGGCCTTCTTAAGCTTATTTTTGGATGGTAAACTAATATGGAACATAAATGGTACGTCGTACATACTTACTCCAATTATGAACAGAAGGCCAAACGTTCCCTTGAAGAGCGCATAAAGGCATACAAATGCGACGAATACTTTACCGATATTCTTGTACCGACGCCAATTGAGCCACAGGCAAATGGTCAGCCTAAAAAAGGCGGCGGCAAAAAGTTTTTCCCCGGATATATCCTTGTAAAAATGTTTCTAACAGATAAAACCTGGCATGTAGTAATGGGTACTCCGAAAGTAACCGGGTTTGTAGGGGGCAGGAATGAGCCATCTACAATTCCTGAGCAAGAAGTAGAAAAGCTGAAAACTCAACTTGAAGAGGGAATGTCAGGAAAAGAATACAAATGCAATTTTGCAGTTGGTGATTCAGTGACTGTAAACGATGGTCCCTTCCAGAATTTCAATGGAGTAGTTGACGATATTAAACCTGACAAGGGAAAAGTTAGGGTACTGGTAAGCATATTCGGCAGATCGACGCCGGTTGAGCTTAATTTCGACCAGATAACCAAGAAATAGTTCTAAGGGGTAGCAAATGGCAAAGACAGTAACCGCAAAGATTAAAATTCATATCCCTGCAGGGGAAGCAAAACCTTCTCCACCAGTCGGACCAGCACTGGGACAGCATGGAGTAAACATCATGGAATTCTGCAAGGCGTTTAATGCTCAGACAGAAAAACAGAAAGGTTTCCTGATCCCTGTTGTGATAACCGTATATCAGGATAGAACTTTTACGTTTATTACCAAAAGCCCCCCTGCATCCCGACTTCTTATAAAGGCTGCAGGCCTTGAAAAGGCTTCTTCGAATCCTTCAAAGGAAAAAGTAGGAAAAGTCACAAAAGCGCAGGTAAAAGAAATTGCTACGACGAAGATGAAAGACCTTAATACGGTCGACATAGATATGGCAATGAACATCATTGCTGGAACCGCCCGCAGCATGGGCATTGAAGTAGTAGAATAAAGGAGAACCGGCAATGGCAAGGATTGGCAAGAAATACAACGAAGCCAGAAAAAAGGTTGACTCACAGAAGAAATACTCATTCGAAGAGGCGATATCCCTTGTCCTGGACTGCAAATATACCAAATTTGATGAGAGTGTGGATGTAGCGTTCAGGCTGGGCGTTGACCCCCGTCATGCAGATCAGATGGTGAGAGGCTCCGTTATACTGCCTCATGGAACAGGGAGAACAACACGCGTACTTGTTTTTGCAAAAGGGGATAAGGAAAAAGAGGCGCAGGAAGCCAAAGCTGATTATGTAGGTTCTGAAGACATTGCAGAAAAGATACAAGGCGGCTGGCTTGAGTTTGATAAGGTTATAGCAACGCCCGATATGATGGGTCTTGTCGGAAAACTTGGTCGAATTCTGGGGCCTAGAGGTCTTATGCCAAACCCGAAGCTGGGGACGGTAACATTTGATATTGCAAAGACTGTGGGCGAAATGAAGGCGGGAAGAATTGAGTTCAGGGTCGATAAAACTGGAATAGTACACTGCAGTGTGGGAAGAGTCAGCTTCGGAAAGGAAAAACTTCATGAGAATATAAAGGCTTTGCTTGAAGTAGTCTGGAAGTTAAAGCCTTCTTCCAGCAAAGGTGCATATATAAAAGGAGTTGCTTTATCCAGTACCATGGGTCCCGGAGTCAGGATTGATCCGGTCGATGCAGTGGCGTTGGTAAAATAGTAAACAGTCCTGGTTAAAGACAGCGGGTGCCCGGAAACTAAAGGCTTAATTTCCCGCCTAAACCTGGGTGAATATACCCCGAGGGTATCCTTTAACGGGATATTAAAAAACAAAGGGGGTGAGGTAGCGATTGAATAGGACAGAAAAATCGGAACTGGTCGAAAAACTTCATGATGAGCTAAGCAAAAGCGGTGCTGTTTTCATAACAGACTATAAAGGACTTACTGTTGAACAGGTCACTCAGCTGAGAGGAGGAATCAGGCAGGCTGGCGGCAAATATCAGGTAGTCAAGAATACTCTTCTTAAACTCGCCGCGGAAGGGACAAATGCAACTGGGCTCAATCCGCTGCTGGAGGGGCCTACAGCAATTGCCATAGCGTTTGCTGATCCTGTTGCGCTGGCTAAGGCCATTGTGGAATTTTCGAAAAAAAATGAAAATCTGGAAATTCAGGGCGGTGTTTTAGGATCACAGTTTCTGACTGAAGAAGATGTCAAGGATCTGGCAGGCATGCCTAGCAAAGAAGTGCTTCTTGCAAGAATGCTTGGCTCAATGAATGCACCTGCAACCAATTTTGTTGGTGTTCTGGCAGCCATGGTGCGTCAGCTTATGTATGTTTTAAAAGCAATAGAAGAAAAAAAATCACAGATTCAAGAATAAGATAATTAAGAAGGAGAAAATAAAAACATGAGTATTTCACGCGAAGACGTAATAAAATTTATTGAGAATATGACAGTTCTGGAACTCGCCGGTTTTGTTAAAGAGCTTGAAGAGAAATTTGGCGTAAGTGCGGCAGCCCCGGCAGTTGCTGTAGCCGCTGGACCGGCAGCTGGTCCTGCTGAACCTGTTGAAGAGAAGACCCAGTTCGATGTGATACTGAAGGATGCAGGAGCACAGAAAATACAGGTGATCAAGGTTGTAAGGGCTCTTACGAACCTTGGACTCAAGGAAGCAAAAGACCTTGTCGAAGGTGCTCCCAAACCGGTGGTTGAGAAAGTATCCAAACAGGAAGCAGAAGACGCCAAGAAGAAACTTGAAGAGCAGGGCGCAGCGGTAGAAATTAAGTAAGCCTGTTTGTGGCAGGAGACCAATCGGTCATAAATTTAATGAAATCAGCAGGAGAAAGCATCGAACGCTGATTTCAAAAAAAGAAAGAAAGGACACTTCCTTTATGGTGGTGTCCTGGATTTTTGCTTTTACTATAAAGAAAAAGGGGATTAGCCGTAAATGATGAAAGAAATTCTTTCCTATCCCGAAATCAGGCGAAAAAGTTTTGCAAAGAGATTTTCCATGATTGACATGCCTGACCTTGTTGAACTTCCGAAGACATCGTACAGTGCATTTCTTCAGAAGGATATCTCACCGGAAAAACGAAAAAATATAGGTCTTGAAAGTGTTTTCAGATCTGTTTTCCCGATAAAGGATTTCAACGAGTATGCATCTCTCGAATATGTTGAATATAAGCTGGGCGAGCCCAAATATGATATTGATGAATGTGTGCAGAAGGGGCTTACATATGCCGCTCCCGTAAACCTCAAAGTAAGACTCGTTGTATATGACAGGGATGAGGAAACTCAGACGCAGAGTATCCGCGATATAAAAGAACAGGAAGTGTATTTCGGTGAAATCCCTTTAATGACCCCTGCGGCAACATTTATAATAAACGGCACTGAGAGGGTTATTGTCAGCCAGTTGCATCGTTCTCCCGGGATATTCTTTGATAAATCAACAGCACGTGCCGCAACAGGCGGAAAGATCCTTTATTCAGCAAGGATTATCCCTGCCAGGGGATCATGGATAGATCTGGATTTTGATGCGAAAGGAATACTCTATCTGAGAATTGACCGAAGGAGAAAGATGACTTCAACAACGCTTTTAAAAGCGTTGGGTTATACGAATCAGGACATTCTGGGAATGTATTACCTCAAGGAAAGGTATTCAATCGGTGATGATAATGTCCTTAAACATATTGATCTGCAAAGCCTTGTTGGCCTTAAAGCAGAACATGATATAAAGGTTAAAGGTTCAGGAGAACCTGCAATCAAAGCAGGAAAAAAGATTACTGCTGCTACAGTCAAGAAGTATTCGGGCAAGGTTCTCGAGCCTATGGTATGCAGTGAAAAAGATATCCTGGGCAAGGTAATTGCCGAGGATATAGTTAATTTGACGACTGGTGAAATAATTGTCGAGGCAAACGAAATACTTTCTGCTGATTTGCTTGCGAAATTGAATGAGGAAGGCATTAAGGAAATAAAAACGATTTATATTGATGAAATAAATTACAGCTCGTCACTTTCAAAGACCCTGGCCCTTGATAAACTGGATACAGCTGAAGAAGCAATCATTGAAATATACAGGCGCCTTAGACCCTCAAACCCGCCGACGCTTGAGATCGCGACCACATTCTTTGAGAATCTTTTCTTCAATTCATCCTATTATGATCTCTCAAGGGTCGGAAGGCTTAAAATCAACAGAAAGCTTCACATAAACGACGAAGATGCCCCTCTTGATCTTACAATTCTCAGAAAGGAAGATATTCTGCTTACAATCAAGTATCTGATGGAATTGAAAGATGGCGTGCAGGGCAGAGCTGTTGATGATATTGACCACATGTCGAACAGGAGAGTCCGTTCAATCGGGGAACTTCTTGAAAATCAGTATCGAATCGGGCTTGTAAGGATGGAAAGGGCAATAAAGGAAAGGATGAGCCTTCAGGATGTAGAAACAATAATGCCGAACAGCCTTATCAATCCGAAGCCCGTAAGCGCTGTAATCAGGGAATTTTTTGGCTCTGGTCAATTATCGCAGTTCATGGACCAGACGAATCCTCTCTCAGCAATAACCCACAAAAGAAGACTTTCCGCACTGGGCCCCGGTGGATTGACCAGGGAACGCGCCGTGTTTGAAGTGCGTGATGTTCACCCGTCGCATTACGGCCGTATATGTCCGATAGAAACTCCGGAAGGGCCAAACATCGGCCTTATCGTATCACTCTCTACATATGCAAGGGTTAACGAATTCGGGTTTATCGAGACGCCATACTACATTGTTAAAGACGGAATAGTTACAAAAGAAATGCATTATATGAGTGCAATGGAGGAAGACGAGCAGGTCGTTGTTCAGGCAACCGAACCTATTGATAAAAAGGGCAAGATAATTGCCGATATGGTAAGAGTCCGGCTGAAAAACGGCGAATACGGTATTGTTCCAAGAGAGCAGGTGACACTGATGGATGTTGCCACAAACCAGCTGTTCAGCGTCTCGGCCAACCTCATTCCTTTCCTTGAGCATGATGACGCTAACCGGGCTCTCATGGGATCAAACATGCAGCGCCAGTCAGTGCCTCTTCTTTTTCCCAAACCTCCGATGATAGGAACAGGCATGGAACACCTTATTGCAAGAGATTCGGGTGTCTGCGTAGTCGCAAAAAGAGACGGAATTGTCAGGGATGTAGACAGCCAGCGAATAGTTATTATGGCTGATAAGATATCTGAGAAGCAGGACGACTCAGGGATAGATATTTATAAGCTGACAAAATTTAAAAGGGCCAATCAGAATACATCCTTTAATCAGAGTCCCATTGTCAAGAAAGGACAGCACATTAAAAAAGGCGAAATCATTGCAGACGGGCCTGCAACAAATATGGGAGAGCTTGCCCTTGGCAGAAACCTGGTGGTCGCATTCATGCCCTGGGGCGGATATAACTATGAAGATGCCATTCTCATAAGCGAGCGCGTTGTAAAGGAAGACTTCTATACTTCAGTTCATATTGAGGAATTTGAAGTAATGGCAAGGGATGTAAAACTGGGAACCGAAGAAATAACCCGCGATATACCGAATGCCGGTGAAGAGGCATTGAAAAATCTTGATGATTCAGGAATCGTCTGCGTCGGAGCTGAGGTTAAACCCGGAGATATTCTGGTAGGTAAAGTCACTCCAAAGGGCGAGACACAGCTTACTCCCGAAGAAAAATTGCTGCGGGCAATATTCGGTGAAAAGGCCAGCGAAGTAAAAGATTCATCCTTAAGGGTGCCTCCCGGAATCGAAGGTACGGTCATAGACGCCAGGGTGTTTAACAGGCGTGGCCAGGACCGCGATGAAAGAACGATCCAGATAGAGCAGAAAGAAATCAAGGCTCTCAATAAAGACCGTGAAGATGAAGTCAAGATAGTGACATCCGCTGCCCGTGCGAGAATCGAAACTCTTCTTATAGGCAGGGATCTGGCATCACCTCTTTATTCGCATCTCGGAGACAAGATAATCGCCAAGAGCAAGGAAAAAATTACAATGGAGATGCTTGCAGGTCTCTCTATTGATGATTTTAAAGATATCAGGATCAAGGACGGTGAAGAAGCGGAGCATGAAATTGAACGCATTATAACTCGTCTAGACCATCAGAAAAGCCTTATCGAGAAGGTGTATGATTCCAAAATCGAAAAACTGACAGCGGGAGATGATCTGCCACCCGGAGTCAACAAGATGGTTAAAGTGTTCATAGCCATAAAGCGCAAGCTGTCCGTTGGTGACAAGATGGCAGGGCGCCACGGAAATAAAGGTGTTATTTCAAGGATCCTGCCGGAAGAAGATATGCCGTTCTTCGAAGATGGCAGACCGGTGGATATTGTACTCAATCCGCTGGGTGTTCCTTCCCGAATGAATGTCGGCCAGATACTGGAGACACATATTGGATGGGCGGTCAGAGGAATGGGAGAGGCTCTGAATGATTTCATGAGGAGCGAATATGATGAGGAATCCCTGAGGGAGTACCTTAAAAAGGTTTATCAGTCGAGCAAGGTGGATACAATCCTGAAGAAAGCAACAATGGAAGAACTCATACAGATTGCCCGCTCGATATGTGATGAAGGCCTGCATGTGGCTGTGCCGGTGTTCGATTCCGCAAGCGAGGAGGAAATTACGAAGATGATGGAGTCTGCGGGAATTGAAGATAAAGGCAGGGTCACGCTGTATGACGGCAGGACAGGGGATCCTTTTGACGGCAAGGTAACGGTAGGCGTCATGTATATGCTCAAGCTTCACCACCTTGTCGATGATAAGATACATGCCCGTTCGATCGGTCCTTATTCTCTCGTTACCCAGCAGCCCCTTGGAGGCAAGGCGCAGTTCGGCGGACAGAGACTAGGTGAAATGGAAGTCTGGGCCATCGAGGCTTACGGTGCAGCTTATACATTGCAGGAGTTCCTGACGGTCAAGAGTGATGATGTGGCCGGTAGGACCAGGACATATGAATCAATTGTCAAGGGAGAGCATGCGCTTGAACCGGGTATTCCGGAGTCATTCAACGTGCTCATGAGAGAATTAAAGAGCCTGAGCCTCGATATCGGACTTATCGAAGGCAAAGGCTACTAAATAAGGGAGGGTAACTTGGAAGACCTGTACAGTTATTTTGAAAAACCAAAAGATCCTTCCAATTACATGGCAGTCAGGATCGGCTTGGCCTCACCTGAAAAAATCAGGGCTTGGTCATACGGGGAAGTTAAAAAGCCTGAGACCATAAACTACAGGACATTCAAACCTGAGAGAGACGGTCTGTTCTGCGCCAAGATTTTTGGACCCATAAAAAGCTATGAATGTACATGCGGGAAGTACAAACGCATGAAGCACCGTGGTGTAGTCTGTGAAAAATGCGGTGTGGAAGTCATTGATTCAAGGGTAAGGCGTGAAAGGCTCGGCCATATAGAACTTGCAACTCCCGTTGCGCACATATGGTTCCTGAAAAGCCTTCCCAGCAGGATCGGCGGATTTCTCGAGCTTTCTCTTAAGGAACTTGAGAGGGTGCTCTATTTCGAAAGTTATATCGTAACTGATCCCAAAGACGCACCGCTCAGAAAAGGAGAACTTCTTACCGAAGACAAATTCAGGGCTGAGGTTGAAAAGCATGGTCTTGGCAGTTTTGTTGCGAAGATGGGTGCTGAAGCCATAGATGAACTGATTTCGGACCTGGATATCATATCTCTTTCCATTGATCTGAAAGACAAAATAGCTACCACCAAGAGCGAGGCGAAGAAAAAGAAGCTTACGCAACGATTGAGAATGGTAAATGTAATGGTAGGCATTGAACCTGTCGACCTGATAAAATTTGTAGAAGAGCGCTTTCAACTCGAGAAAGATGAACAGTTCAGAAGGGCTTTGGGCGAAATTCTCACTGAATGCCGCAAGATAATAAAGATGTGGGAAGAGGCCCTGACATATCAGGACAAGAAAAAGATAATCCCCAAAATAAATGAAATAATCAACAAGCTGCTTGAATCGAGACGCCTTTCCCATGACGATATTGATTATCTGAAGCAGTGGCAGGATCCTTCGTGGATGATTTTGAAGGTCATTCCGGTTCTTCCTCCCGATCTCAGGCCGCTTGTGCCTCTGGACGGCGGAAGGTTTGCCACATCTGACCTTAATGATCTGTACCGAAGGGTTATAAACCGCAACAACAGGCTCAAGAGACTGATGGAACTGAATGCCCCTGACATTATTTTGAGAAATGAGAAAAGAATGCTTCAGGAAGCGGTGGATGTCCTTTTCGACAACGGACGCAGGGGCCGCGTTATAACCGGTGCCAACCGCAGGCCACTCAAGAGTCTATCGGATATGCTCAAAGGAAAACAGGGCCGATTCCGCCAGAATCTTCTTGGGAAAAGAGTCGACTACTCAGGCAGGTCGGTCATAACCGCCGGACCGGATCTGCGGCTTCATCAATGCGGGTTGCCGAAGAAGATGGCGATCGAACTTTTCAAACCTTTCATTTATAACAAACTCGAGCAGAAAAAGCTTGTAAGCACTATAAAGAGCGCCAAGAGACTTGTGGAGAAGGAAACGCCGGAAGTCTGGGAATGCCTGGCTGAAGTGGTTCAGGAATATCCTGTTATGCTGAATCGTGCCCCGACGCTTCACAGGCTGGGCATGCAGGCTTTTGAGCCGATTCTTATTGAAGGCAAGGCAATTCAGCTTCATCCCCTTGTTTGTACGGCATTCAATGCTGATTTCGATGGCGACCAGATGGCAGTTCATGTGCCTCTGTCGATCGAAGCACAGGTTGAAGCGCGTGTGCTGATGATGTCGACAAATAATATTCTGTCCCCCGCAAACGGGAAGCCAGTCATTGTTCCGACACAGGATATCGTTCTGGGCGTGTACTATCTTACCCGTGACAAACCGATGGCAAAGGGTGAAGGGATGGTGTTTTTCGGGACCGAAGAGGTCAGAGTCGCCCTGGATGCCGGTGTTGTATCGATTCATGCTAAAATCAAGATTCGCATGGGAGATAAGCTTGTTGACACGACTGTAGGCAGGGTCATATTCAATGAGATAGTCCCGAAGGAAATCCCCTTTGAGATGATCAACAAGCCGATGACCAAGAAGGCGCTGGCCGAGATAGTTGACTTATGTTTCAGCGTTGCCGGTGACAAGAAGACAGTTCTGCTTGCAGACAGGATAAAAGACCTTGGTTATCATTATGCAACCGTAGCCGGCATCTCAATCGGCATCGAAGACATGATTATTCCAAAGTCAAAACCGCAAATAATAGGTGGTGCAAAGAAAGATGTATCTGAAATTATAAGGCAGTACAACGAAGGTCTTATTACAGATGGCGAGCGTTACAATAAAGTTGTTGATATATGGACGAAAGTAACTGACCGGGTAGCCGTCGATATGATGGATACCATAAAGAAAGACCTGATTGAAATGCCTGACGGTTCGGAAATTGAAACCCCATCGTTCAATCCGATATTCATGATGGCTGATTCCGGCGCCAGAGGCAGCGCTCAGCAGATAAGACAGCTTGCAGGTATACGTGGTCTGATGGCAAAACCTTCCGGGGAAATCATTGAAACTCCTATTGAGTCAAACTTCCGTGAAGGACTTGATGTCCTTGAATATTTCATATCTACCCACGGCGCAAGAAAAGGTCTTGCTGACACGGCGCTTAAAACAGCCAATTCCGGTTATCTTACAAGAAGGCTTGTTGATGTGGCGCATGATGTCATAGTCTCAGAAGAAGACTGCGGAACGATGGACGGCCTCGAGATGGAAGCTTTGATTGAAGGCGGTGAAATAATCAAGACACTCGGAGAGCGCATAATAGGCAGAGTGGCGCTTGATGATGTTGTTGATCCTTATAACGGGGAAGTCATAGTTCCCTACAACACAATGATCGAGCAGTCCCATGTTGAGAAGATAATGGACGCCGGTCTTGAAAGAGTTGTCGTAAGGTCTGTTCTAGCCTGTAAATCAAAGCAGGGCGTTTGCGTACGCTGCTATGGAAAAGACCTTGCCAGAGGCCGCATGGTAAATATCGGAGAGGCTGTCGGAATCATTGCCGCGCAATCGATAGGTGAACCTGGTACTCAGTTGACGATGAGAACATTCCATATCGGTGGTACAGCTACGGTTATTGAACAGTCCAGCCACAAGTTCAATCATTCCGGTACAGTCAAGTACAAGGAACTCAAAGTTGTCCGCAGTAAAGACAACGAACTGGTTGCCATGAACAGGAATGGATATATACTTCTGGTGGATGACAACGGCCGTGAGAGAGAATCCTATCCGATTATGTATGGCGCCAAGGTAAAAGTCGAAGAAGGCCAGAAAGTCGTTGCCGGTACCCTGCTTGCTCAATGGGAACCATATTCATCACCGATTCTGACTGAAGTCGGAGGAAAGGTGAAATATATGGATCTCGTAGAAGAGATTACAATTCAGGAGCATATTGATGAAGTTACCGGCCATTCCCGTTCCGTTGTCATAGAACCAAAGGATCCCGAACTCAGACCGAGACTGCACATAGTTGACGATTCAGGAAAAAATATAAAGGTTCCCGGCACCAATAATCAGGCGCGATATACACTGCCAACAGGAGCCATTCTTGACGTCAAGGATGGGGATGAGGTGTTCGCCGGTGATGTCCTGGTAAAAATACCCAGAGAAACTACAAAGACAAAGGATATCACAGGCGGTCTTCCAAGGGTTGTCGAACTCTTCGAAGCAAGAAAACCCAAAGAGGGCGCTACAGTCTCAGAAATTGATGGTGAAGTGAGCTTTGGGAAGGATACAAAAGGAAAGCGCAAAGTTATTATAACTCCGGAGGTCGGCCAGCCCAAGGAATACATGATACTTAAAGGCAAGCATATCGCTGTTCATGAAGGCGATTATGTAAGGGCCGGCGAACCCCTTATGGATGGTGCTGTGGATCCCCATGATATATTGAAGATAAGGGGAGAGAAAGACCTTGCAAAATATCTTACAAACGAAGTGCAGGAAGTCTACAGACTTCAGGGTGTCAATATTAATGATAAGCATATAGAAGTCATTGTCAGACAGATGCTTAAACGTGTTAAGATTAAAGATTCAGGTGATACTGATAAGATAGAAGGTGAATTTGTTGATAAGCTTTCATTTAATGAGGAAAACGAAAGGGTTGCGTCAAGTGGTGGAAAACCTGCTATCGCAGAACCGTATCTGCTTGGTATAACCAAGGCAAGCCTGAATACCGAGAGCTTTATATCAGCTGCTTCATTCCAGGAAACCACACGCGTTCTCACCGATGCAAGCGTCGAAGGGAAGGTGGATCATCTGAAGGGTCTGAAGGAAAATGTTATCATGGGAAGACTCATTCCTGCAGGCACCGGATTCCCGTTATACAAGAGGATAGATATAAGGGTTTCAGATGAAGAAATAATGGATGAAGATCTTTTAGAAAGTGCTTGACATATAAGGGTTACGTTGCTAGAAAACGGCGTCTATCGCACTTTGATAGACGCCGTTAAAAACATGCTTTATAAAAAGGGGTTTGTATAATGCCTACACTGAATCAACTTGTTAGAAAAGGCAGAGAAACGCTTGAGAAGAGAAAAAAGACCAGGGCATTGGAAAGCTGTCCGCAGAAGAGGGGTGTATGCGTGAGGGTATACACAACGACACCCAAAAAACCTAATTCTGCTCTTCGAAAAGTTGCCAGGGTCAGGCTCTCAAACGGATTTGAAGTAACATCATATATTCCGGGCGAAGGCCATAATTTACAGGAGCACTCTGTGGTTATGATAAGAGGAGGTCGAGTAAAGGACCTTCCAGGTGTAAGGTATCATATCATTCGAGGCATTCTTGACACTGAAGGGGTGAAGAATCGTCGCAGAAGCCGCTCTAAATATGGAGCCAAAAGGCCAAAAGCCTAATAATTCGAGGTAAGGATATGCCAAGGAAGAAAAGAGGAACTCTCCAGAGATCTATAGTGCCTGATCCAAAGTTCGGGGATAAACAGGTAGGAAAATTTATCAACAGTCTGATGTGGGACGGCAAAAAATCTGTTTCCGAAACGATCTTTTATGAAACCTTGAATATACTGGCCGACAAAACAAATGAAAATCCCGTAGAAGTATTTCATAAAGCAATGGAAAACGTTAAGCCTGTGATAGAAGTACGTTCCCGGAGGGTTGGTGGTGCAACATATCAGGTTCCCACAGAAGTCAGACCTGAAAGGCGGGATATGCTTGCAAGGCGCTGGATAATCGCAGCAGCCAGGTCAAGAGGCGAGAATTCAATGAGTAACAGGCTTGCTTCAGAACTGCTTGACGCATTCAACAATAGAGGTACGGCGATCAAGAAGAAAGAAGATACGCATAAGATGGCGGAAGCCAACAAGGCATTTGCACATTACCGCTGGTAAAGGATTGGAAGAACCGTGTCTGTTGATGTCCCCATCGATAAGCTTAGAAATATAGGCATAATGGCTCACATCGATGCGGGGAAGACAACAGTAACTGAACGGATTCTTTACTATACCGGGATGACTTATAAAATCGGTGAAGTCCATGATGGTCAGGCCACGATGGACTGGATGGATCAGGAAAAGGAAAGAGGCATTACAATTACGGCAGCGGCTACAACATGCAGTTGGAAAGGCCACATGATAAACATTATCGATACTCCAGGGCATGTTGACTTCACTATTGAGGTGGAGAGAAGTCTGCGTGTCCTTGACGGAGCAATTGCGGTGTTTTGTGCTGTGGGTGGTGTTCAGCCCCAGTCGGAAACGGTTTGGAGACAGGCGCAAAGATATGAGGTTCCCAGGGTTGCATTTGTGAATAAGATGGACAGAGTCGGGGCAGATTTTTTTTTGGTACTGGAACAAATGAAGAATAAGCTGGGTGCCACCCCTGTCGCTCTGCAGGTACCATACGGAAAAGAAGATAAATTTTATGGTATTGTGGATCTTATTGAAATGAATGCAATTAGATTTAATGAAGAAGCGAAGGGAAGCACATTTGACATAATACCTGTTCCAGATGAGATTAAAGACACTGCAAATGAATATAGAGAGAAGTTGTTAAATGCTGCAAGCGATATAGATGATGGGATAATGATGGCGTATTTGAACGGAGAAAGCATAGACTCTGAGTCAATCAGGGCAGCGATCAGAAAAGGCACTATAGAACTTGCCTTTACCCCTGTTCTGTGCGGTGCTGCATTTAAAAACAAGGGGGTTCAACCGCTTCTTGACGCAGTTGTGGAGTTCCTTCCATCGCCTAGGGATAAGGGAAAGATACACGGCAAAACCGAATCCGGTGATGATACATTCAGAGAACCACTTAACGAAGAAGCTTTTTCTGCTCTGGCATTCAAGGTAATGAACGATCCTTATGTCGGTCAGCTAACATATATAAGATCTTATTCCGGCGTTCTTAATTCCGGTGATATGATCTATAATTCAAGTACCGGCAAGAAAGAAAGAATAGGCCGCCTTGTAAGGATGTTTGCAGATAAAAGAGAGGACATTAAAACTCTATATGCCGGTGATATAGCCGCCATACTCGGACTTAAAGGTACCATTACCGGGCATAGTCTTTGTGACAGAAACAAACCCATTATCCTAGAAGCAATGGAATTTCCTGAACCGGTGATTTCAATTGCGATTGAGCCAAAAAGCAAGGCCGACCAGGAAAAACTCGGAGTCGCGCTGTCAAGGCTGGGGGTTGAAGATCCGTCATTCAAGGTTCATGTAGATCCGGACATGGGTGATACAATTATTTCAGGGATGGGTGAACTTCATCTTGAGATAATCGTCGACAGGCTGAAAAGAGAGTTTGGTGTAGAAGCCAATGTAGGCAAGCCACAGGTTTCATACAAAGAAACAATTACAAAGTCTGTTGATGAAGACTGTAAATATGCAAAGCAGACAGGCGGCCATGGACAGTTCGCTCATGTATTGATAAAGGTTGAACCAATTGAGGCAGGCGGGGGTTATGTTTTTGTAAATGCAATAACCGGGGGAACAATTCCTAAAGAATATATACCGGCAGTAAAAAAAGGCATTGAAGAAGCACTGAATGTGGGGCCTTGTGCCGGTTATCCGATGGTTGACCTTAAGGTAACTCTTTATGACGGAAGTTATCATGAGGTGGATTCTTCAGAGATGGCATTTAAGATAGCAGCCTCGATGGCGCTTAAGAATGCAGCAAAAAAAGGTGCCCCGATCATGCTTGAACCTATTATGGATGTTGAAGTTGTAAGTCCCGATGAGTACATCGGAGATCTTATAAGTGATCTTTCTTCCAGAAGGGGCAAGATACTGGGGATGGATACGCGTTCAGACGTTAGGGTAATAGCAGCGCAGGTACCGCTCGCGGAGATGTTCGGGTATGCAACAAGTGTTCGCTCATTGTCACAGGGCAGGGCTACTTACACCATGCAGGTATCTCATTATGAGCCGGTACCGGGCAATATTTCAGAGAACCTTAAGACAGGCAGGGGGATTTAATTATGGCCAAGGAAGTATTTAAGAGGACGAAGCCGCATGTTAATATAGGTACGATAGGGCACATAGATCATGGTAAGACGACGTTGACGGCGGCGATAACGAAGCATTTGGCGAAGAAGGGGATGGCCGAATATGTAGCATAT
>DATCTV010000041.1 GCA_036567785.1 Desulfomonilia bacterium
AAAACCGGCTGTCCCTTGCTGGCAATCAGCGCAGCGCCGCGGAAAATCGTCATCGAACCCAGCGTCACAATGAACGGCGGGATACTGCCATAGGTCACACCGATGCCATTGAATAAGCCGACCAGTGTCCCGATGAACACCGGCAGCAGGATCGGGATGATCAACGGATACTCCCCAGGATGGGCAAAATGCGCGGCCATCACACCGGACAGCGCTGCGATCGAACCGACCGAAAGATCGATCCCGCCGGTGATAATCACATACATCATGCCGGTTGCCAAAATACCGTTGATGGAAGTCTGCTTCAGAATGTTCAGCATATTGCGTCCCGAGCGAAAACCGGGAGGGCTGAAAATCATCAGGACACAGACAATGATAATGAAGGCAATAAAAATCCCCAGCTCTCGAAGATCGTCTGTATTCCATTTTTTACTTTGTTTCACATTCATTCGTCTCATCTCCCCGTTCGGCAGGTTCATCATTACTCGCTCATAACAATTTACACAGACTCGCCCTCGTCATTCATGTTGGACGCATACTGCATAATCCGCTCCTGAGAAAAGTCCTTGCGCAGGATCTCTCCCGTCAAACGTCCGTCCGCCAGCACAATGATGCGGTCAGCCAGACCCATCAGCTCCGGAATTTCTGAGGAAATCATCAGTACCGCCTTGCCTGCCTTAGCCAATTCCCCCATCAGGAGATAAATATCGCGTTTGGCACCGACATCGATACCGCGCGTCGGTTCATCCAGAATGATGATGTCCGGTTCGCTGAGCAGCCATTTTGCCAGGACGACTTTCTGCTGATTACCACCGCTGAGTTTGTACATCTTTGTCCCACGCGAATTGGTACGAATATTCAATTTCGAAATATATGTATCGGTGAGTTCCGCGGATTTCTTCGCATCAACGATTCCCAGTTTCGCAATGCGGTCCAGTATGACAACAGCAATATTGGTTTCAACCGACTCGATTAAATTCAGACCGGTTCGTTTGCGATCCTCCGTGATCAGGGCAATTTTATGCCCGATCGCCTGTTTGGGATGACGAATCCTGACTGTCTGTCCCTCAATTTTCAAATCGCCGGCAGTCGGATGCGTGATGCCGAAGATACATTCCACCAGCTCGCTGCGGCCAGCGCCGACCAGTCCGCCGATCCCTAAAATTTCGCCATAATGCAGTTGAAAGGAAATATCGCGGAAATGGGTTCCGCGTGAGAAGTTCGTCACTTCCAACGCCACAGCGCCTCGCTGTGTTTCAATTTTCGGGTAAACCGCCGTAATCTCACGTCCGACCATCAACTGGATCAGCGCATTTTTGGATAGTTCCGCTGCCGCATAGGTCCCGATCAATTCCCCGTCACGCAGAACCGAAATGCGGTCGGCAATTCTGAAAATCTCATCCAATTTATGGGAAATATAAATGATACCCACCCCAGTCCGGCGCAGCTTTTCAATCTGCTCAAACAAGGTGTGAACTTCTTTTTCGGTCAACGCCGAAGTCGGTTCATCCATGATAATGATGCGGGAAGACAGGGAAATGGCTTTGGTGATCTCTACCAGTTGAACCTGTGCCACGCTCAGGTTGCGCATCAGCGCTTTCGGATCCATCTGAACACCCATCGATTCGAAAATCGACCGTGTCTGCCGGATCTGTTCCTTCTGATCCACAACGCTGAGTCCGCCTAAATGATTGCGGCGAATTTCCCTTCCCATGAACAGATTCTCGGATACCGACATATCCGGAACAGGGCTCAACTCCTGATGAATCATGGAAATGCCCAGGTGCAGCGCTTCCTGCGGCGAATGAATCTGAACCGTTTTATCCTGAATCTGGATTTCACCGCTGTCAGCAGTATAAATGCCCATCAGAATTTTCATCAAAGTCGATTTTCCGGCGCCGTTCTCACCCACCAGAGCATGAACTTCCCCCGGCCGGATCTGGATGGAGACATCCTTCAGAACCGGTACGCGTGAAAAACTCTTGTATATGTGATTCATTGCGAGGAAAAACACTGACACAGGATTCCTCCATGGTTCTATATAAGGTCGTGCGTTGTACGAAAAAAAGATTCAAAGACGCATCGTCACAGAATTTATTATAACGATTTTCCGCTTGTTTTTACAAGTAAAATCAGCTTATCGAAATATGGATGAAGTTTTCGGATAATGAAAGAGAATTCGTTGTTTTTATGGCTTTTACGTGAATCGTAAATTATGAGAATCATCATAAATTCTGTTCATATTTCGAATGACTGCAAGCAAAATCAGTTTTTCTAAATTTGAAAATACCACTACAAAAAAGAGAAAATTGCTGTTATTCCCAATCATCAGGGTGATAACTGCGCAGTTTCTTGACTTCGGCACGCCGTTTCTTCTGAAACAGCCGCGCTGCTTTGGCGGAGACACCCGGATGCGTCGCTTTGCGGATTTTCGGCTTGTGCAGCGCCGCTTCCACCAGATGAGTGAAGCGCAGCACGGCATCCAGACGGTTCTGTTCCTGCGTTCGGTAGCGTTTCGCTGTGATGATCAGCACGCCATCTACCGTCATGTGATTTCCGGCGTGGAGCGTCAGCTGCTCCTTGATGTCCGTTTCCAGCGAGGGGGAATTGCGGACGTCAAAGCGCAATTGCACTGCAGTCGCGACCTTGTTGACGTTCTGCCCACCTGGTCCGGACGCGCGAATATATTCGAACTGCAGTTCGTTTTCATCGATTTGTACGGCGGGTGTGATCTCAATCATGCGTTAAGTATAATCGTTCACGCCGAAATCGTCGCGGGATTACGGTTCGAAAACAGCCATTCGAAATATGGATCGACTTTTTGAATAAGGAAAAAAATTTACGCTTGTTTTTTTAAAATTTCATAGAGGACCTGAGTTTCTCACTTTTTGAAAAATCGTCCCTTTTACTCTCAACATTGGAAATGCAAAGACACTTATTCGAGATACTCAGGAGTACATACTTGACAATTTGTCATTGCGATCATAGAGAAGCAATCTCTTTTCGTGTGGCAATTTTTACGCAATGGAGCAGGGAGATTGCCACGCCCCTACAGGGCTCGCAATGACAAGTTTTACAAAGTTGGCCGCTACAATGTAATAGCAATGACAGGATTCTCACCACCGTGTGGGCATTACCGCAGACAACTTGTTTTATAAATCTTGATTTCTGGCAGTTGTAACCTGACGATTGATATCTTAAGCTCCGGTAACGATTGGTCTAAGTTACTTTCAGTTTACTCGGAGCTTACTCTTTTTTCAAAACCTGCTACTTTTGGGACAGAAACTTTCTTACAAAGCAAATTCAGGGTAATTCGGCTACTTGCTATGACCCGAAAAACCCTAATCTCCCTTTATCACGAACGCTCGCAGGATTGGACCGGCTTCTTACAAGCGCAGCGTTTTCAACTGGCTTTCCATGCGATGGCTCATCACTTGCGCCAGGTGTTTCTTTTCTTCCTTAAGTACAATGCGGAAATCTTCCGGTTGCAGCTGAGGGTACAGAGTGATCAACTCCTCGACGAAAAGGACAGAATCTATTTCTGCACGCTCGGCCATATCGTAAATCTCATCTTTATTGGTGGCTTTTGCTGCCTTTTCCCGCAGTTTATCGGGGTCTTTTAGCGCGTTATTCTCTATCAATATTTTCAAGTATTGCTCCTGCTCTTCTGAGACCTCGACTGTCAAATCTCCGCCGCCGGCGAATTTTTTTAATAGTTCGGTATAAATGGTGAAATGACGATCCTCATCACTGGCAAGTTTCTCGAAAAATTTACCACCGAATTTAGCATCCTCCGCCAACTGTCGGTACAATGCACCGACCGCTTTCTCATTAGCGGCCATCATCCTGAAGAAATCTGTGCCATTAAATTGTTTACTCATCGTGTTTCTCCCATCATTTTAGATTTGCAGAAATCCGACCTGCATATATATTATATAAAAATCGACTCTAATATTCAATGATTGATTTTTAAAAAGAGTTAATAACAGCAATTCCTATGAAAATTGATTTCAGTTTTTATGATTGGATGTGTAATATTTTTCATCCGTTGTTCGAAATATAGGTTTTATTTTTGCAAAAAGTAAGAAAAATCGTTGTTGTGTTGTATGTGTGCAAAGCGCACATACAACACAACAACGAATCATTCTCCTTATATTTCGAATCACTGCTGCTCCAGATCGTCATCATGATAAAATCATTTTCAATTCTTCTCGAAAACCATACAAAGAAAAGTCAAAATTTCTATAACTTTAGCGGTTAACCATTGATGTACCAGTGAATCAAAATAAGGAGTGAATTTTTTCTTGATTAATTCGCAAAGCCAGCCGATATTCCAAAATACTGAGAAAAGGAACGTAAAAAGATGAAACGTTACATCCGTTGTACTGCCATCGCAACAATTGTTTGGATAGTTCTTCTGAGCGGTCACGCAAGCGCTGCCACCGACAGCAACGCACACGCAGCACTGCCGCTTGCTGCAGCCGCCATGGTTTCGCCGCTATCAACAAGTCCCGCCATGCCAATCGAAACGCCATCCATCCCCTGCAACATCGTCTTCGAAACGGATCGGGACGGCAATCACGAGGTATACAGCATGGCGCCAGACGGCAGCCAAATGAGGAATCTGACGGAAAATTCGGCCTATGATGCGGAACCTGCATGGTCACCCGATGGCAGCCGGATCGCTTTTGTGTCAAACCGTTCGATGGATGAACGGGAAAGCGGAAATTATATCCTGATCATGGACGCAGACGGCAGTAATGTTCATCCACTGACCTTTGAAGATGACAGTGCCGCACCGGACTGGTCGCATGACGGCAGCCAGATCACCTATTCGCATCACGGGGATATCTACATCATCCCCGCAGACGGCAGCGGCCCCTCGATAAATCTGACAAAATCCTCGGAACAGGAGATGCAGCCCGCCTGGTCACCGGATGACAGCCAGATCGCCTGGTTGCGCAAGGAAGGTGATCAGACCTGGCTTTTCGTCATGAATGCAGACGGCAGTCATGTGCAGCAACTGACGCAAAACGGCAATGTATATGATGTGTTCTGGACGATTGATGGAGAAATTTTCACACATTGGGACCATCCGGATGGCGTTTGTAGCAACTGCGTCATGCAAGCGGATGGATCCAATGTCCGTAATGCCGGTGGAAAAGGCGGAATACAGCAATATTTGCCTTTTAAAACAGTGGATGGAGAGCGAGTCGAATGTGTCAGCGTCGACATTCTGACCGGCGATGAAGAGATCTATCTGGTCGGCGATATTTATCCAGACAATTTCCTGAACCTCACGAAACATCCCGGGATCGATCACAATCCGGACTGGCCGGCGACCTGTCTGTCCGGTTTTGAAGGAGTTCGCCCTGAAAAAGCGCCCATTCCGGTTGCCGCACCTACCGAAACAAAACCGGTACTGCTTTTGGGGTACGCTGGCGATACTCGTGCACAATGGCAGCGCAAGCTTAATTTTCAAAAAGCCTGTGATGAATTGGCCATACCCTGTATATATGGGGAGATCCCTGCATTGCTCAGCGCAAATATCAGCGCCCTCGTCTTGAATTCCAGTCCCGAAACGATCACGAATTCCAGCGCTGCACTCCAGGAAGCAGTGGATCGTGGCATTCCTGTTTTTGTGCTGGACGCCGAAATCGACATAGACGGCGTCTACACCATCACGGCAGATCACGATGAGATGCTGCGTACCACGCTGAATATTTTGTTTCAAGCGAGCGGCAGATCGGGAGAATTTGCCTACTTTGATTTTAATCCGTCACAGAAAGATGCACAGCGCATCCAGAACCTGCTTGAAAAAGAGTATCCAGATATCCAGGTCGTAACCACGGACACGCAGCGATACAATTTCAATCAGGATGAATTCATTTTCAATGATCTGGTCAGCGCATACCCGTCTCTGAAAGCCGTTTGGACAAATGCCGCGTATACCAGCGCGGTTTTCGGGATTGTGAACAACATCAGCGACCCGGACCGGTATCCGATGCTGACCTGTGATTCCACCAAAGAGGGCTTTTACATCTGGAAAGACCGTATAACCGAACATCCTGGATTTTCGTGTGTGGCAGTTAGTAATCCGCCCGGCATCGCCTATGATGCGGTGCATGCCGCTCATTTCTTACTGAGCGGCGAAACAATCGATTCATCCGCACTGAAAGGCAGCTACGGCAACGCGTTCCTCGTGGATTTTCCTGTCATTACCAATGACAATCTGCTCGATGCGCTGGAAGTCATCGAGTACGAGGACGATGATTTTCATACAGACCGGTTGATGTCCCCGGACGAGATCCTAGACCGCTGGTTTGAATAAGGGTTTCATGGGGATTGGAGATGGCAGTGCCTGCAGCTTCAACCGACAAACCGATTTGCTGTTTGCGTCGATCCGGGAGACTGCCGCGAATTCCCATGAGGATTATCATTTCATATAAGATAATAGACATTTTTTGTCTATTATCTTATATAAAACAACCCAACGTATCTACACCTTCAAAAAACCATTTTCAAATGCGTCGGGATAAACAAAGCTTTTTTGACCCTGTTCAAATGCCACGGTAATCTCTCCTTTGTCGAGCTCAATCACGCTGCCAGCTCCGAACGAATTATGCCGCACAATTGAACCCACTGTAATATTATATGTGTCTACCTTCGGCTTTTCTTCGATCCTTACCGGTTGTGGTGCAAAGGGAGGTTTTATCCCAAAACTGGCTGTGATCAACTCGGGCAAAGATGTCGCACCCCTGTTTTTGCGGGCATGCTTTGGGTAGGCAGCCGGTTTTGCGCTTTTCGTTACGACCGGTTCTTCCGCTTCCTCCTGATCTTCATCTAAATCTACCGAAAAGCCCTCATCCGGCAATTCCGGAACATAATCAGCTGACGGTTCCATCGTAAACTGCTGGTTGTAAAACAACGCTTCATATTCGCTGCGTTTGATCACGATGTCCCATCCGCCGATATCCTCCCCCGCATGCTTATCAATACCGGTGTAGGAGAGGCTGGAATCCTCATAACGCTTGAATTTTGTAATGGCGTCATTCATAATGGAGCTATTGAAAACATTCAACGAGACTAACAGCTCAAAATCCTTGACATCCAGTCCGGTGACCTTATTGAACAGCCCGGGTTCCAACTGCGTGATCACGTCTTGCAGCGAGTGTTCCCGATAGTCAGTGAGATACATGAAGATCGGAATGCGCGTGGCAAATTTGATCAGCTTTTCCTGAATCTGTTTGCGCATTGATTTGTATTCTTTTTCTTCGTCAGTAAGTTCTTTTTTCTCTTTCGGTGAAAGACCATCGGTTCCGATTTGTTTCGCCTTTTTAACCGTTTCAGATTTATTGATGATCATCTCGATGTCAGCATTCAAGCTGCGGAATCCTTCAATGCGCATCAGAGCTGCCATCGCCTCTTTGCTAGCCATCAAGCGGGCTAGCGTATCATTATCCACATTGACCAGTAAAGCGGATTCCCAACGTTTGGCCAGCAGCGTTGCCGATGTGCCCGCCAAGGCAATATCCAAAATTTCCTGTGCGTTGATCTGCTTCATACTGCTGCCGTCATAAGCCAGCACGGGAAGAAAATTGATAAACTCCGCCACTTTCCTTTCCGGATTGCTCTCATTGATATTCAGCCGGCAACTGTAATCCGATATCTGTCTCAGCGCACGGTCCAGAGCAAAATCAAACACATAGCATTCGTGCTTCATAATCTCGCGAGTGCCTGCGCCGGTGGTGATTTCCCACGGGCTTTGCACGCGGAAAGCCGCCTGGAAATAGGTCTCCGGGCTTTTCAGGTTGCGCAGCATGAAGATACCCGTCCAGGGGCGCACTGTGACGCCGGTCGTCAATTTGCCGCAGGAAAGCGTGATTGTTTTGGTCGAAAGCGGATCGCCCATCGATTTTAACACCGGTTCCAATGCAGCTACGCCGATACCGGCGGATGAACCGGCGCACAGATTGATTTTATACGAATGGAAAAAGGTGTTCTGTTTCTGCGCCAACAGATTCATCATCGCATTACAAGACGCCACATTGGGCAAGAACCAGAACGTATGCGAGAGCACATTCAACAGCCGTGTATCGGAAAACGGCATTGGCGGACGCTTGTCCTGACCGAGTTTCATGTCATCCAAACTCGCCGGCAGATAGGATCCGCGAATCAGATCAAGCCATTTCTGCACCTCATTTTCATAGACAAACCTGGCTTCTTTGCCTTTCCCTTTGGCAGAGAAAAACACATTCAGGTCAAATTCGTCGAATTGTCCCTGCATGGCGATCTGTCGGATGCTTTCCGGTATGCGATACGTCATCATCACCATGCGCGGCAGGGCGGCATACGGATTATCGGAAGTGTCGCCCCAATTCTCCTTTGCCCGCTGTTCATCGGAATAAGTCCAGTTATAAATCTGCTCTTCGATAAATTCGCCGCTGTTGATGGCGCGGAACGGCGTGCCCGACAGAAACAGATAATACGATGTAGTGATTGGCAGAAAAGTTTCGTTGTAGGCGTTGTCCGCCTCATCCTTTTTGTATTTTTCCAGATCGAAATCGTAATCCTCATCTTCATCCGGCTGTTCAAACAAGCTTTTCGCATTGTCACGCCATGCGCCAAAATGGTATTCGTCAAAAATCACGAGGTCCCAGTTGCTGTCGTGGATAAACTCATTTTTGGTTTTGATACCACCCTTCTCATTGGTACCAAGTAAATCTTGAAACGAGCCGAAACACACAATGGGGCGGGTTTTATCCGCCTTTGCGTACTGCTCGTCCATGTTGATCTTATTGTTGTGGGCATCCTTGTTGGAGATAAACTGCCAGCCTTCAAAGTCTATATGGGTCATCAGGTCTTCATCCCAGGCTGCTTCTACGGCCGGTTTGAAGGTGAGTACCAGTATTTTTTTGAACCCCATACGTCTGGCAAGCTGATAGGCTGCGAACGTCTTGCCGAAGCGCATCTTGGCGTTCCACAGGAACTTGGGGGCGCGATCGGGAAAATCCCTTTTGGCAGCCGCAAAATATTCCATCGTTTTATCGACAGCTTCTTTTTGTTCGGGACGCAAGGTGAACATCTGCGTACGGTTTTCGATATTGGCAGTACCCGTCTTAATGGCGGCAATAGCCGCTTTGACTTCCTCGACACTGCAGCGGAACCACTCACCGCCGACCGCGCTGACTCTTTTCTGGCGCAAAACCTTGTGAACGTCATGATCGGTAAAGCAGGAGCCGTCATTGCGCATGGCGGACTCGACCAGCACGATTTGATAGGGCTTCAGTCCATCCGGGCGTTTGGTGGGATATTGCTGCGCGACACGCATTTCCACGTCTTTTTCCGTATAACCGACCTTCAGCAAGCCCTGATACTGCGGGTTGTTGTCGGAATAGGCGTAGATCATCGGGTGCGAATCCGGGCGTTGGGGGAAGAATTCTTTACTCATGGCTCTTATCCTCAGTTATTTCGTCCGCCTGCTCGTAGTAGTATGAATAATCCACACCTTTCATAAACATTTCACGGTCATTGATTCTGTCGGTTAAAGCGGAAGAGAGCAAAGCCTTGATCGGTGCGGAATCGGTTACGCTGCGCTCCATTGTGGTAAGGTATGCTTTCTTGCCAACGCGGCTCCAATCCACGCAGCGTTTTAAGCGCTTTTTCAAAAGCAGGTCAAGCCAAATGCGCATGCTCCTTCCGTTGCCCTCCATAAACGGATGGGCAGCATTCATTTCCACATATTT
>DATCTV010000042.1 GCA_036567785.1 Desulfomonilia bacterium
ATGGCTGACAGACTATAATCACAAGCGGCCGCACAGTTCCCTAGGGAACTGTGCCCCGTATGAGTATTTCATGAACCAGAAAAATATGCTAAATAACCAGACACTCGCTTTAAAGGTGGCTTAATAATTGGGGGAAGGTCAGAAGGACTGCTTCATAATGAACAATTTATCAAACAAAAAATGGCGGAAGGGTATAAAATAATTGATATCGGACCAGATTTTGCAAAAAGAAGAATTAGAGGAAAGGCATCGGAAAATTATCAAATGGAGAGAAGAGTTACAAAAGAATGCGAGAATTATAATAAATCATTCTTAAGAATGAAAAAGAATTCAGTTGTTGAATAATATGAGATAACTATATGGAATCTTCTGAAATATTGAATCAGGTAAGAGTTGTTTTTGACCCCCTTGCAAAGAGTTTAGGTTTGCAAGGGCCAATTGTTATGGCCTTAGGATATACCACCATTTTAGTTGGATATCATAATAATGCTGTTGGATTAGAGATAGAAATTGATTTAAGTGATTTTTTTCTCTTTGCATTAATATATCGGTCAAAAGAAAATAAAATTCCTATAGGTTATAATGATGATAAGGGGTTAAGGCAAAAAATATTCATACAGGATGCTTTAAAAATGTTATCAATTGATATAGCGAAAGAAACAAAAACTCTCCAGAAACTCGGTGGTGACTATCATAATTGCACTCAGATGGCAGAAATACTGGCGAAGATTATTAGTCAGTATTGGAATAATATTGTAACTTTTGCACCACAATTATTTGGGTAAAGACTCTAAAGGGATAAGAAACATAAGGTGCCTTACCTTAACGGTCTGTTGCCCTGATGGTGATTCAAAAAACCGATATATTCGATATTCTGGATCATACCGGTCATGCATAACCGAATTTTACGTAGCCCAAAGGTGTCAGGCCTTTAACCTTGACAAATTAGACTTCAGCAGATATCGGTTTTATATGGGCAGGCCATTGAGAATCTAATATCCGGGTGGGGTACATCACATAATCAGCCGGGGCAAAGTCAAAAATGGGGAGATCGTTCTCCTTAAAAACCATCTCAATTGGGAATAATCACAACATTTTCGATATACTTATATTCTGACCAATTTATTTTACAACTATTTTGGACAAGAAAAATATATTGTGTTAAACGTCAATATCGTTTTATTATAATATTTTAATCTTTTAATCATTTTCAGATATGGAGATATTATGGAACCCGGCACATTAAAAAAATGGCATACATTATCCGCTCAGGAGGTTCTCGAACTGCTGGCAAGTAATCCTGAAACCGGCCTTACTCCGGATGAAGCATCAAATAGAGCCAAATTTTTTGGTCTTAACGTAATCACCGCCAAAAAGACAAAGGGCCCTCTTATCAGGTTTCTGCTTCAGTTCAACCAGCCCCTTGTTTATATACTGCTGGCAGCAGCCTTGATAACATTCTTCTTGAAGGAGTATGTAGATTCCGGGGTCATTTTCGGCGTAGTCATCGTAAATGCCGTAATAGGCTTTTTCCAGGAGTCCAAAGCGGTAAAGGCCATTGAGGCCCTGGCAAAAACAATGACAACCGAAGCTACTGTCATAAGGTCACACGAAAAAATAAGGATTTCCTCGGAACTTATTGTGCCCGGAGACATTATTCTCCTCCAGTCGGGGGACAAGGTTCCTGCAGACATGCGAATAATCTCAGCAAAAGACCTGCAGACCGACGAGTCCGCACTTACAGGAGAATCTGTATCTGTAGAAAAATCAGCTCAGGTACTTGATGATGACATAGAACTGGCTGAGAGGAAAAACATGGCATTCGGTTCGTCCCTTGTTACCTATGGTACGGCCACAGGAGTCGTTACGGAAACAGGGAACAATACTGAAGTTGGACGTATATCAAGTCTCATGGAAAGAACCGATGAACTGGAAACTCCTCTCTTAAGGAAAATCTCCCATTTCAGTAAAATCCTCCTTTATGTGATTCTGCTTCTCGCAGCACTCACATTTCTCGCAGGAATAATGAAAGGTCAGGGCGCAGTCGACATGTTCATGGCGGCAGTTGCACTGGCTGTAGGAGCAATTCCGGAAGGCCTGCCCGCGGCATTGACAATAACTCTTGCCATAGGGGTATCCCGCATGGCGAAAAGAGGCGCTATAATAAGGAATCTGCCTGCGGTCGAAACATTGGGAAGCACTACTGTTATATGCTCAGACAAGACAGGGACCCTGACCGAAAACCAGATGACGGTCCAGGAGATTATGACCGGCTATGAATCATATCTTCTGACAGGCTCAGGATATTCTCCTGACGGAGAGATCCTGCACACAGACGGGAAAACAGCAATGCCTCCGGCTCCAGGACTTGCAGAATGCCTGAGATGCGGCATCTTATGCAATGACAGCAGGATAATCATCAAAGAAGGAAGGCACACAGTCCAGGGCGACCCGACCGAAGGGGCACTCATAACTTCAGCAGCAAAAGCAGGCCTAGACCATGCCGTTACCGTCTCCAAATGGACAAGGATAGACACCCTTCCTTTCGAATCACAGCACCAGTATATGGCGACGCTTAACCATAATCCGGACGAAGACGCTTGCATCATCTACATGAAAGGCTCCCTGGAAGCAGTCCTGGAACGTTGCGCTTATGCATCAGGCCCTGACGGCGGGCTCACGGAAATCGATCATGATAGGATTCATGACTCAGTTTCCACTATGGCCTCAAAAGGCATGCGAATACTGGCATTTGCGTTTAAAAAAGAGTGTAAGGATTTTAAAAGCCTGAGCCATGATGAGGTAAAATCCGGAATGACCTTCATAGGCCTCCAGGGCATGATAGATCCTCCAAGGGCGGAATCGGTCGAGGCCATCAGAAACTGCCATAGTGCAGGAATTCACGTTAAAATGATAACAGGCGACCATGCACTTACCGCATCTGCCATTGCTCAGAAAATAGGCCTGAGAAATTCCGGGTCCGTACTTACAGGCAGGGACATATCAAAGCTCGGAGATGTGGAGTTATCAGAAATCATCAGGGAGGTTTCCGTCTTCGCCAGAGTCGCTCCAGAACAGAAACTTAAGCTGGTAAGCGCCCTCCAGTCTAACGGAAATATAGTCGCCATGACAGGAGACGGCGTGAATGACGCACCAGCCCTTAAGAGGGCGGATATTGGCGTTGCCATGGGAATAACAGGAACGGATGTGGCAAAGGAGGCGGCCGACATAATTCTTACTGATGACAATTTCGCAACTATCGAGGCAGCTGTAGAAGAAGGCCGCGGAACCTTCGATAATATAACCAAGTTCATAGTCTGGACGCTGCCGACAAACCTGGGCGAAGGCCTGGTCATACTTGCTGCAATATTTGCCGGTGCAGTACTTCCGATACTCCCGGTCCAGATACTCTGGATTAATATGACCACAGCAGTACTTCTCGGTCTCATGCTGGTGTTCGAACCCAAAGAAGAAGGACTCATGAAGAGAAAACCGCGCGAACCCGGAGAACCCATCCTTACCGGAAGGCTTATATGGAGGATTTTCATGGTGGGATTAATGATGCTCGCGGTTGCGTTCGGTCTGTTCGAGTGGGAGCTGAAATCGGGTTCGGATATAAGCACGGCAAGAACGGTGGCAGTAAATGTTTTTGTCATGGTTGAACTTTTTTATCTTTTCACCTGCCGTTCGCTTAACAAGTCCGCCTTTTCGACCGGATTCTTCTCGAACCGCTGGCTCTTTGCAGGAGTGTTTTCAATGATTGCGCTACAGCTTCTTTTCACATATCTCCCGCTTATGAACCGGTCATTTCAAAGCAGCCCTGTCGGCCTGGTATCATGGCTGAGGATTATCGCCGCATCAGTTGTAATACTTTTTGTCGTAGAACTTGAAAAAAAATTGTTAAGCCCTATGTATAAAAAAACCAAATCACTTGTGGAGGATTGATATGCTGACCAAAAGCGGACTGAAACTTGAAGAAGTCATCAAGAAGGCGATAGACGATCATGTGATAAATAACTCGGAATATGAGGAGATCATTGAGCTTATCCATGCAGATGGAATGGTCGATGCACATGAGAGGTTGCTGATGCAGGAGCTGAATGACCTGATAGCAAATAAAACTGTCAAAAGAATAAGCGGATAATTTGAAAGGCGGGATTATCCGCCTTTTATATGTATTTACAGTTTGGCCTTGAAGAATTCGAACATGATGCCTAGTCCAGTATTTCCCTCGGTATTGGTGTATTCGATGCCGCTGTTTACGTCCATTTCCTTTGACGGGCAGGTGGCTGTTGCCAGACCGGGATACATGCTATGACCCATATTAAATATAAACATGTCACATATGCCACCCAGTTCGCGAACCTTTCTCATCATGATTCTGCCTTGTGAGGGCGGTACAGCAATGTCCAGGCTTCCATCGATCAGGAGAAGCGGAACTTTTGTATTAATATGGTTTATTGGACTTGCCTCATAGTATTTGGGGTCGTAATCGGGGATGCCATCATTGTTAACGTCCTTTATTTTATAGGGACCAACAAGGTTTTCGATAAAATCAATTGCTATGACGTTCAATTTGGGATCCAAAGGGTTAGGATCATTTTCATCACCCTTCTCACTGAAAGCGAGGTATCGGTACTCTGACTCCATATCGGTTGGGGCGGCAAACGCTGCGAGGGCCTTTATCGGTGGTTTATCGAAATCCATCAGCATGAGGGATGTGATGCCTCCGCAGGAAAAACCGGCTGCACCGATTCTGGTAATATCAATTTTATATGGATTGGCAATTGACCAGTTGGAAGCATAGGATGTGTCTTTTATAAGCCAGAAAATGGCATTTTGAACGTCATCCATCAACTGAGGCCACATTATGGAACTCTTATTCGGCTGGCGCCAGTCGATAGAGATGGCAAAATATCCTTTTTGAGCTGCCCTGATTGCCAGCTGAAGCATTTCCTGCTTTGTACCGTTGTAGCCATGTATAAATATTATGGCCGGATAACCGTTTGGGGCGGGCGTAGAAGCGGGTGCCACATAATACAACTGAAGGTTGTTTTCCTTATCGAATACCACTTCATTTGCACATCCTGAAAACAACCCTACAAATAAAACAATTAACATGAATGCCAATGACTTTTTCATGGATAGCTCCTCACTAATTGGCTAACGCATCACCTCAATTACATTAAATCATTTTTTATTATCATGATATTTTACCAATAAGTCAATATCTATATCAAAAATAAGTGAATTGATTTTTGAGTTTCCATTGGTGTCAGGCCTTGACGGCCTGTTGCCCTGATTGATTTTGGGGAGTCGCATTTTGCGGGTTTATGGAGCACTTGGTCAGACGTAGAGATGTCTCAAAGCAATATCCCGAAAATTGCAAATACGATTTCCAGAGAACAACCGGGAAATAATGCAAT